>NZ_JBFUBD010000215.1:0-4771 GCF_056405935.1 Polaromonas sp. P1_E3 | reverse complement strand
CGGCCGCGGTGCGCCTTCGGCGGGCTTGAGGTGCATCAACAGCCCGGGGCCGGCGTTCACTTCAACAATGGCGCCGCCCTGTTCGTGCAGCGGGCGGGAGATGTCCTGCGCCACCACATCGACCCCGGCGATGTCCAGGCCCACCACGCGGGCCGCGAGTGAGACGATGTGGTCGACGTCGGGGTGAACCTGGTCGGTGCAATCGATGGCCACATTGCCGTTGCGCTGGATCAGCACTTCGCGGCCAGGGGCCGGTACGGCTTCGGGGCTCAGGCCCTGGCGCTGCAAATCCAGAATGATGGCGCCGTCACTGGCGGTGTTGATGCGGCCCAGCGGGAAGTCTTCACCGACGCCGCGGCGCGGGTCGGTGTTGAGCTGTGCGTCTACCAGTTGCGAGACGGTCGAGGTGCCGTCGCCGGTGACCCATGCCGCCTCGCCGCGCGCGGCGGCGACCACACGGCCGCCGACCACCAGCAGGCGGTGCTCATTGCCGCGCACAAAACGCTCGACCATGACTTCGCTGCCGTGCCGTGCCGCGACTTCAAATGCGCCTTCGACTTCAGCCTGTGTCTTCAGGTCCAGCGACACGCCCCGGCCGTGGTTGCCGTCGGACGGCTTGACGACGACCGGCAACCCGATGTCTTCGGCGGCTTCCCAGGCTTCCTGGGCTGTGCCGACGATCTGGCCCTCAGGCACCGGCACGCCGCAGGTGGCCAGCAGGCTTTTGGTGAGGTCCTTGTCGTGGGCAATGCCTTCGGCAATCGCGCTGGTGAGGTCGGTTTCGGCTGTCCAGATGCGGCGCTGGCTGGCGCCGTAGCCCAGTTGCACCAGGTTGCCGTCGTTCAGCCGGATATGGGGAATGCGGCGGTCGGTGGCCGCGGCCACGATGGAGGCCGTGCTGGGGCCGAGGTAGCAGTCGTCGACCTTGGCGCGGATTTTTTCGATGGAGGCTTGCACATCGGCCTGGCCGTAGGGCGTGCCGTTGATGGCGGCCATCAGCAGGCGGTGGCCTTCGGCCAGCGCTGTGCGGGCCACCTGCTCGTCGCGGGCCCGGAACACCATCCGGTAGACGCCGCGCTTCGTCGTGCTGCGCGTCTGGCCAAAGCCGGTCGGCATGTCGGAAAGGTTCAGCAGCTCGATCACCACATGCTCCAGCACATGGCCGGACCAGGTGCCTTCCAGCAGGCGCTGGATGAACCCGCCGCGCTCACCGACGCCGCAGTGGTGTTCGACGAGGGCCGGCAGCAGGGCCACCAGTCGGTCATTGAAGCCCGGCAACAGGTTGGAGGGAAAGTCTTCGAGGCTGCCAAGGTCCAGCCAGACTTCCAGCACGGGCCGGTAGGTCCAGATGTTGGGACCGCGCAGGTAATTGATGCGCAGCAGCTTGATGTCGTCCTGTGGGCTCATTTTTCGCAAAATTGACGGCAAGGCCGGGCCTTGGCACCTCGTGGGGCAAGGCTCGGCCCTGGCCGATGGATTTCAGTGTGAGGCCTGTCAAGGTCTCGGTGGGTCCCTGTGTCTCGTTATGTTGTTGTTTTTGTCGCGGCGTGGCCGCCAGGGGTCGATTTTGATGGTTCCGTCATTTTCAGGGGTTGAAATGGTCAAACTCCGTCGTGCCAGGCCGCATTCGGCGAAAATCCCTGTTTCGGGCCTATTCGCACAACTACGAAGAACCTGCGAATACCCTGCCGCGCCAGATGCGGGACGCCAAGATTTTCCACAACACAATGCAACACAACCACCCGGCAGACGACTCCAGCCCTACCGACCCTGTTCTGGCAGGGCTTCGCTCACAACTTGCAACCCAAGAGAACGTTCTGTGCACGCTGGTGGTTGACCTGGATAACCAACTTCGTTTTGCCCGGGGCTTGCTGGCCCTGACGGACCGCCGGTTGCTGGCGCGCAGCCCGGAAGGCGTATGGGCCAGCTGGCCCGCGGCAGATGCCGCCGGTACCGCATTGCAGGGGCTTTCACTGCGCCATTTTGACCATGCCGGAGTGGGCACGCTGGAGCTGCACGAAGCGGGCCGGCGGCTGGCCAGCTGGCGGTTTACCCTGGGCGCCAATGTGCAGGCCCTGCGGCTGGTGCGCCTGTTTGCCCAACTGCAGGCCCCGGTGGGGGGCGCTGCCGCGGCGCCGGCCGAGGAGACGGCCTTGTGCCCCGAATGCGACCTGCCGCTGCCACCCGACAGCGAGGAATGCCCGGCCTGCGCGCGTGAGTTGCACACGCCGCCTTCTACCTGGGTGCTGCTGCGGCTGTGGCGGTTTGCCGATCCGTACCGCTACCAGCTGCTGGCTGGCTTTTTGCTGACCCTGGCCTCTACGGCGGCCACGCTGGTGCCGCCCTACCTCACGATTCCGCTCATGGACGACATCCTGATCCCGTTCCAGAACGGCCAGCAGATCGAGCCCTGGAAGGTGGGCCTGCTGCTGGGCGGCCTGCTGGGCGCCGCCGTGCTGGGCTGGGCGCTCAACTGGGCGCGCACCTATTTGCTGGCGCTGGTGTCCGAACGCATTGGCGCCGACCTGCGCACCGCCACGTTTGACCACCTGCTGGAGCTCTCGCTGGACTACTTTGGCGGCAAGCGCACCGGCGACCTGATGTCACGCATCGGCTCCGAAACTGACCGCATCTGCGTGTTTTTGTCGCTGCATGCGCTGGATTTCGCCACCGATGTGCTGATGATTGTGATGACCGCGGTGATCCTCATTTCCATCAACCCCTGGCTGGCCGTAGTGACGTTGTTGCCGCTGCCGTTTATCGGCTGGATGATCCACGTGGTGCGCGACAAGCTGCGCACCGGGTTCGAAAAAATCGACCGCGTCTGGTCGGACGTGACGAATGTGCTGGCCGACACCATTCCGGGCATCCGCGTGGTCAAGGCCTTTGCCCAGGAAAAGCGGGAAGCCCAGCGTTTTCGTGAGGTCAACCAGCACAACCTGGCGGTCAACGACAAGCTCAACAAGACCTGGTCGCTGTTTACGCCCACCGTCTCGTTGCTCACGGAAGTCGGCCTGCTGGTGGTCTGGGCTTTTGGCATCTGGCTGGTGTCGCACCAGCAGATCACGGTCGGCGTGCTGACCGCCTTTATCGCCTATATCGGCCGCTTTTACGGCCGGCTCGATTCGATGAGCCGCATCGTTTCCGTCACGCAAAAGGCCGCCGCCGGCGCCAAGCGCATCTTCGACATCCTTGATCACGTCTCCAACGTGCCCGAAACCGCCAACCCGGTGAAGATAGGTGCGCTCGAAGGCCGCATCGACATGAAGAACCTCGGGTTCCGTTACGGCAACCGCTCGGTGATTCGCGGGCTCGACTTGCAAATCCGGCCCGGCGAGATGATTGGCCTCGTGGGCCACAGCGGTTCGGGCAAAAGCACGCTGGTGAATTTGATCTGCCGCTTCTACGACGTGAGCGACGGTTCCATCAGCGTGGACGGCACCGACATCCGGCGCTTTGGCGTCGCGGATTACCGCCGCAACATCGGGCTGGTGCTGCAGGAGCCCTTTCTTTTCTTCGGCACGATTGCCGAGAACATCGCCTACGGCAAACCCGGCGCCACCCGCGCGGAAATCGTCGCGGCGGCGCGTGCCGCCCATGCGCATGAGTTCATCCTGCGCCTGCCGCAAGGCTACGACTCGCTGGTGGGTGAACGCGGCCAGGGCCTTTCGGGCGGCGAGCGCCAGCGCATCTCGATTGCACGGGCCTTGCTGATCGACCCGCGCATCCTGATCCTGGACGAAGCGACTTCATCGGTGGACACCGAGACCGAAAAAGAAATCCAGCGCGCCCTCGACAACCTGGTGCAGGGCCGCACCACGATTGCCATTGCCCACCGCCTTTCAACACTGCGCAAAGCCGACCGCCTGGTGGTGATGGACCGCGGCCAGGTGGTGGAGGTAGGACCGCACGACGAATTGATGGCCAAGCAGGGCGCCTACTGGCGCCTGTACGAGGCGCAGGCCCGCCAGGTCGACAGCGATGAAGGCAGCGAGGAGGCCGAGCAAAGCCGCATCGCCCTGGCCACCTCGCAGCTGGCCCACACCGCGCAGCACGCCGGCAACCCCTGAGTCAAGGATTGCACATGACAACGACTTCTTCATCTTCTTTTTCCCTGGAGCGCACGCCATCAGGCCGGCTGGTGTTCGTCGATGCCGGCGGCCAGCAACACGTTGGCGTGGTGCCGGTGCGGGCCTTTCCGCTGGCAGCGCCTGATGAAGGCATTTCACTGGTCAATACTGAAGGGCACGAAGTGGCCTGGGTCGAAAACCTACGGGCCTTACCGGCGGATGCGCGCACCTTGCTGGAAGAAGAGCTGGCGTTGCGCGACTTTGTGCCCGAGGTGACGCGGCTGAAAAGCGTTTCGACCTTTGCCACCCCCAGCGTGTGGACGGTGGAGACCGACCGGGGCGAAACGTCTTTTGTGCTCAAGGGCGAGGAAGATATTCGCCGTTTGGGGCGCACGGGGCTACTGATTGCCGGGAGTCAGGGGGTGCAGTACAGCGTGAAGGATATGACGGCGCTGGATCGGGGGTCGCGGCGGTTGTTGGAACGGTTTCTTTAGGCCGGGTCTTGCTCCGGCCTTTGCGCTTCGGGGCCGCTTTTGCTCAGATGTTGTGCTTTTTGCTGAGGGTAGCTGGCCGGGGGTTGCCCGGCATGCAACTCACTTTCTTTTGCTTCGCCAAAAGAAAGTAAGCAAAGAAAAGGCGACCCTGGTTCCTGCGTCCCCTGCGCTTCGCTCCGGGGCAACCTGCGGTGCTCGGTCCAGCCG
>NZ_JBFUBD010000214.1:0-4787 GCF_056405935.1 Polaromonas sp. P1_E3 | reverse complement strand
TGAGTGGCTGCCGAGTAGTGAGCAGTTCGACCTGATCTACTGCGCCAACATGTTGCACATCTCGCCTTGGGCGACTTGCGCGGCGTTGATGCACGGCAGCGCGCGCCATCTGGCGCTGGGCGGAATGCTGGTGACTTACGGGCCTTATCTGGAAGACGGCGTGCCTACGTCGGAAGGCAACCTCAACTTCGACCAAAGCCTGCGCGCGCAAGACCCGGCATGGGGCATTCGGCGCAGGGAAGATGTAGGGCAGGAAGCCGCGCGCGCCGGCCTGCAGTTGCAAGCCCGGCACGCCATGCCGGCCAACAACTTGCTGCTGGTCTGGGCCAAATCACAGAAGTCGGCAAAACATTAACTGCGAACTCGTCGGCGGAAAACTGAATCCGCTATTATTTTTATAGCTGGTCGCGCTTTCCCATCAAGGGCTGCAGCATCATTCCCAATAAATTCTCGTCCTGCCCCACTTAGCGTGGCGATCAGCGGCTTTTCTCAACCGGGTTGGCGGTCAACCAGTTGGCCGGATAGGCCCGCATGAACTCCCTGGCCTTTTCCGTGCGGGCGCTGAGCCAGGCGTCATAGGCGCCCTCGTTCAAAATCGCCAGCATGCGTTTTTCGTTGCCGGGCTGCTGGTACCGGCTCATCAGGGCGTGGCTGTTGGCATTTACTGTGAGCAGGGCGTAGCTGACGATGACTTCGCCATCCGCGCCTGTCCAGCGCTCCCACAGGCCCGCCACACCCATGGGTTGGCCATCGACCCGGGCAATACGGGTGGGCACGGCCTTGCCGCTGCGCCAATCGTCTTCCATAAAGGCCATCATGGGCACGATGCAGCGCTGTCCGGCCAGCCAGGCATCGCGGAAGTTGCTGGACGTGGTGACGGTTTCCGAGCGGGCATTGACCAGCTTGGTCGAACGCAGCTTGGCGTCAGACGCCGACTTGACCCAGCGAGGCACCAGGCCAAACTGCCCGGCCACCAGCTCATGCGATGGCAGCGCTCGCGCGGGCTGGTCAGGGCCTGTGGCCTCTTGAACCTCTTCAGCTTCCCCAGCTTCTTCGGCTTCATCGACCTCACTGATTTTCATCGCGCGGATAAAAACACCCGGCTTGCGCGGCCATACATTGCGTTCCACGGGCGCAGCCGGGGCTGCCACGCCGAAGGCATCGGTATAAAGCGTGGCGGTTTTGATGCTCTCGTATTGGGTACTCATGCGGCGATGCTATCGCAGTGCCGCTACCAGGGCATGGTCCAATGACATCCATGCCCAGCCCCAGCTTTACTCCGCCTACCCCAACCGGCATGCCGCCACGCCTGATTTGCTTCAACAAGCCCTACGGCGTGCTGAGCCAGTTCACCCCTGAGGGCCGCTGGCGCGGGCTGAAGGACTTTATTGCCGTGCCGGAGGTGTATGTGGCCGGCCGGCTGGACGCGGACAGTGAAGGCCTGCTGCTGCTGACGAGCGACGGCGCGCTTCAGGCCCGCATCAGTGACCCGCGCTTCAAGATGGAAAAGATTTACTGGGTACAGGTCGAAGGGGTACCCGACGAAGCTGCGCTGGCCGCTTTGCGCCAGGGCGTGCAGCTCAACGATGGTATGACACGGCCCGCCAATGCGCGGTTGATCGACACGCCACCGGGCCTGTGGGAACGCGAGCCGCCTGTGCGCGTGCGCAAGGCCATCCCAACAACGTGGCTGGAACTGGGCATTCGCGAAGGACGCAACCGGCAGGTGCGCCGCATGACGGCTGCCGTGGGCTTTCCGACCCTGCGCCTGATTCGCTCTTCTATTGGCCCGTATGCGCTGGGTGACCTGGCGCAGGGGGCCTGGCGTGAAACTGAAGAGCAGGCGAAAACTGTTTAGCGCTTTCAGCACTTCCCGGCTTTTTTCAACGGCCCCGCCTTGTTTGACATCAGCAAGGCCACTGCGTCAACGTCCGCCTGCGTCACCGGCGTAAACACAATCATGCTGAGCCCGGCTGCACTGTCGACCGGGAAGGACTGGTACTCGAGCGTGATGCCGCCGGCCAGCGGGCGCTCTATGCGCTTGACGCCCCCATAGTGGCTGCTGGTTTCGTTGTCGGCCCACAGCCGGCGAAAGTCTTTGCTGCCGGCCTGCAATTCTTCCGCCAGCACCGCTGCGTCCGGGCAGTCACCGGCGCGCGCCGCATCGACACGAAAGGCGGCCAGGGCAAAGCGCGCATTGGCCTCCCAGTCGGGCAAGGCGCGCATGGCCGGGTCGGTGAACAGGCGCCTGAGCAGGTTGCGCGCGCCGGGCGGCTGCGCGGCGTAGTCGCTCAGCACTGCTGCCGCTGCGGCATTCCACGCCACGATGTCCCAGCACTGTGTCTTGACGATGGCGGGGCTGGCCGTCAGGCCGTCCAGCACACGCTGCAGGGCGGGGGTGACGGCAGCCGGCGATGTGGAGCCCCTGACCGGCGGCGGCCTCTGCCGGGCCAGCAAAAACAGGAACTCGCGGTCGGCCCGGTCCAGCGCCAGCGCGCCGGCCAGCCGCTCAAGCACCTCGTCGGACGGCGGGCCGCCGCGGCCCTGCTCCAGCCAGGTGTACCAGGTGACGCTCACATGGGCTCGCGTGGCGACTTCTTCACGCCGCAGGCCGGGGGTGCGGCGGCGGCTATCCGCACCAGCTTCGGGCGGAAGGCGCCCACGGCGGTCACGCAGAAAACCGCCCAGCGTGAGGCCTGACGCCGTTGCGGCCGCTGCGGCTGGTTCGGGCGGTGTGGCAGGGGTCTTCAGGGTGTTAGTGCTCATACCTGTATACGCTCACGGCTTTTACAAATCGGGGTGGCGACGCAAGATGCGGGCTCATTGATTTTCAGGAGTTCAGTATGCGTGTTTTTTTGACCGGAGCCACAGGCTTCATCGGCTCAGCCATTGTGCAAGAGCTGCTTTCCGCAGGCCACGAGGTGCTGGGCCTGGCGCGCACCGATGCGGCGGCTGATGCACTGGCGCGGCTCAGTGTTCGGGCCCATCGCGGTGAGCTGGCAGACACCGCCAGCCTGGCCGCTGCGGCCAGGGCCTGCGACGGCGTGATCCACACCGCCTTCATTCATGACTTTTCAGCACACGCCGCTGCCGCCGAAACAGACCGCCAGGCCGTCACGGCCATGCTTGGTGCGCTGGAAGGCTCGGGCAAACCATTGGTGGCGACGTCCGTCACCGTGCTGCTGGCGCACCCCCACACGGCGACGGAAGACACGCCCGTGCCTGAAGCCTCGCTCAACCCGCGTGCCAAAGCAGAGGCCATGGTGCTGGCTGCAGCCAGCCGCGGCGTGCGTGCCAGCGTGGTGCGGCTGCCGCCCTCGGTGCACGGCGCAGGCGACTACGGTTTTGTGCCGATGCTGGTGCGCATTGCGCGCAGCAAAGGTTTCTCGGCTTTTATCGGCGAGGGTGCCAACCGCTGGCCGGCGGTGCACCGGCTGGATGCGGCGCGCCTGTTCCGGCTGGCGCTGGAGAGTGCCTTGCCCGGGGGGCGCCTGCATGCCGTAGCTGAGCAGGGCCTGACGCTGCGCGCAATTGCCGAGGCTATAGGCGCTGGGCTGGGCGTGCCGGTGCGCGGCATCAACCCCGACGAAGCGCCCGCCCACTTCGACTGGCTAGCGCGCTTTGTTGCGATCGACAACCCGACCTCAAGCGCGCTGACACGCAATGCATTGGGGTGGCAGCCGCGGGAGGCGGACTTGCTGGCGGACATGCGGGACAACGGCTACTTTGCGTGAGCTGACAAACCACGCCGTCCCGGGCTGAGTTTGTCGAAGCCCTTCGACAGGCTCAGGGCGAACGGGTTGGCTTACTGCCTCAGGATCTTCTCCATCGCCTTCCCTTTGGCAAGCTCATCAATCAGCTTGTCCAGCCAGCGTATTTTTTGCATCAGCGGGTCGTCGACCTCTTCTACGCGGATGCCGCACACGACGCCCTTGATCAGCGACACATTCGGATGCATGGCTGGGGCCTGGGCGAAGAAGGTCTGGAAATCGGTTTGCTGTTTGATTTGTTTGTCCAGCCCCTTCTGGTCGTAGCCGGTCAGCCAGCAAATGATCTGGTCGACTTCTTCTTTGGTGCGGCCTTTGCGTTCGGCTTTTTGAACGAGCATCGGGTAGACCTTGGCAAACGCCATTGTGAAAATCTTGTGCTGGGGCATCGCGTCATTCCTTCTGCAAAGCCGCTATGCCTCTGCCTCGAGCGAGGCCTTCAGCCGGCCCAGTGCCTGGTCCCACTGCTGGGCAATCAGGTCGAGTGAGCGGCGGGCTTCGTCGAGCTGCTGGGGGTCAAACTGCCACAGGCGCTCTCGCCCCACCTTGACGTGATGCACCAGCCCCGCGTCGGCCAGCACATGCAGGTGCTTGGTGACGGCCTGGCGGGTGATGTCGGTGGTGGAGGTGAGCTGAGCGATGGACACGGCGCCGCCCACGCAGAGCACGGCCACCAGCCGCAGGCGGGTTTCGTCGCCCAGGGCGGCGAAGACGCCTGCGGGGCCGGGCCGGGCGGGCTGGGGGAGTGGCGTTTTAGCGGTCTTGGTGCGTGGTGACATATTTCTGGATATTGTCCATCTGGCCTTCCCAGCCGCCGGTGTTCATGCGCAAGGCTTCTGCCCGGCGGGCTACGGGGATTTTGTCAAAGCCTGATTCCACCACGCTGAGCAGGGTGCCCTTGTCCGTCTCTTTGAGCGTGAACTCCACCAGCGTGGTGGGCTCTTTCGAATAGTCGATGGCCGGGTCTACCGCGTAGGGGTGCCAGCGGTAAGAGAACAGCTTTTCAGGCTCCATGCGCTC
>NZ_JBFUBD010000213.1:0-4814 GCF_056405935.1 Polaromonas sp. P1_E3 | reverse complement strand
ATTTCCGTGCTGGTCGACCGTGACGATGAGCTTCTCAAGCGGCATCTTCAGCTTTTTGGCCGTACTCTGCATGATGCGGATATTGGCCTGGTGCGGGATCAGCCAGTCGATATCAGCATCCGTCAAATTGGCTTTTGCCAGCGTGGCACGCGCAGCACTCTCAAGCACGCCCACCGCCAGCTTGAACACGGCTTGGCCATCCATCTTCAGCAGAGGGTCTCCAAGGACCTGGCCACCCGACACATTGCCGGGCACGCACAGAATGCCAACATGCTTGCCGTCGGCATGCAGGTCACTGGCAAGAATGCCAGGAGTATCAGAGGCTTCGAGCACTACAGCGCCGGCGCCGTCGCCGAAAAGCACGCAGGTGGTACGGTCCGAAAAGTCCAGGATCCTCGAAAACACTTCCGCGCCAATAACCAGCGCCTTGCTGGCCGAGCCGGTCCGGATCATGGCGTCGGCCACGGTCAACGCGTAGACGAATCCGCTGCACACAGCCTGCACGTCAAAAGCCGCGCAACCGGCGATGCCCAGCTTGTTCTGCAAAATGCAGGCCGCTGAGGGAAACACCATATCCGGGGTCGAAGTCGCCACGATGATGAGATCAATATCGGAGGCCTTCAGGCCGGCGGCTTGAAGAGCGTTGTTGGCGGCCTCAACACCCAGGTCGCTGCTGGTTACTTCGGGCGCTGCAAAGTGGCGCGCCCGAATGCCGGTGCGTTCCACAATCCATTCGTCGGAAGTTTCCACGCCACGGGTCGCCAGATCGGCAGCCAGTTCGGCGTTGGTCAGTCGGCGCGGCGGCAGATAGCTGCCGGTGCCGGTGATGCGGGAATAACGGGTCATTAATGAGTTGCCGATGTTGAAACTGCTGAGTCAACTGGCATTGAGGGGGTCTCGACCGACACATCAGCGGGCGGCGTTTGCGCCGCAACCAGCAGAGGGGCCGCATGGGCGATACGTTCGCGCACTCTCTCAAGCAAATTGTTCCGAGCCGCATCATAAGCCCGATTGAGCGCCGTCTCAAAAGCGAAGGTATCTGCCGAGCCATGGCTCTTGAATACCAGGCCCTGCAGGCCTAGAAGTGCCGCGCCGTTGTAACGCCGGTGATCTACCCGATTTTTGAAGGCAGTTAGCACCGGATAGGCAACGATGGCCGCCATTTTCGTCAAGAAGTTGCGAGAGAATTCAGCCTTGATGAAGCCGCCGATCATGCTGGCCAAACCCTCGCTGGCTTTCAGGGCAACATTACCCACAAACCCGTCACAGACAACAATGTCAGTCGTTCCCTTGAAAATATCGTTGCCTTCAACATTCCCATAAAAATTCAGATCGCCAGAATTAGAAGCAGATCGCAGCAATTCGCCTGCTTTTTTAATCACTTCACTGCCTTTTATTGCTTCTTCCCCAATATTGAGGAGGCCAACACTTGGGGTGGGGTTGCTGGTGATGGCAGCTACGAGAGCAGACCCCATCACGGCGAATTGGAGCAGATGATCTTCACTGCAATCAACATTGGCCCCCAGATCCAGCACCGTGGTGGCGCCCCCCAAGGCATTGGGCAGCTGGGTGGCAATGGCCGGACGGTCTATGCCCTCAAGCGTTTTGAGGACATAACGGGCAATCGCCATGAGGGCGCCAGTATTGCCGGCCGACACGGCGGCCTGTGCCTCGCCGTCTTTGACCTGGTTCATGGCGATCCGCATCGAGGAATTTTTCTTTCGCCGCAAGGCGATTTCGATGGGATCGTCCATGGTGACGATTTCGCTCGCCGGAACAATTCGGCAACGCGGATGGGCCTGGAGGCGAGCGTACAGCGGTTGCGCGGCAAGCGCTTCGGGCTGGCCGACCAGCACCACAGATGCGTCTGGGTGGCCATCCAGGAAAGCCAGGCTGGCGGGGAGCGTGACGGCTGGGCCGATATCGCCGCCCATGGCATCGACAGCAATCCTGATCATGGGGCGACCGGCGCAGTCAAGATAGGGAATTCAGGCAAAAGAAAGGCCCGCAGGATGAGTGCGGGCCATGCTCAAAGCGTGGAATTACGCTTCGGATTTGGTTTTCAGCACCTTGCGGCCACGGTAGAAACCGGTGGGGCTGATGTGGTGGCGCAAGTGGGTTTCGCCGGTGGTGGATTCCACGGCAATGCCTGGCACGGTGAGTGCGTTGTGCGAACGGTGCATACCGCGCTTGGAAGGTGACTTTTTGTTCTGTTGGACGGCCATGATCCGCTCCTGATGGGGTGTAAGGTTGGTAAATTACGCACCAAAATCCGAGTTCAGATAGCTGGACCTGAATATCAGCCCAAGGCCGCCTAAACGCCATGTCACTGTATTCACCGCATTGGTACGCGAAGCCTTTGATTATAGCTTGATGCGGAACAAATTTCATCACTCCAGCCCGGGGCTGGCGAAATGCCGACAAATCTGGAGCCATTACTTGCGAAATAAGTAGTTCTAAATTACTACTTTTTCTTTTTAAGTTGCGCCAGAACAGCAAAGGGATTCGGTTTTTCGCCAAGGTCACCAGCCAATTCCTCCCCATCAATACTGGCACCCGCACGCAATTTGGGGGCGACAGGGCATACCTCGTGCATGGGCACGAGCGGCAGGGCCATCAGCAATTCATCTTCCAGCACGGCAAGCAGATCAAACTGGGGCTCCATCACCAGCAGATCTTCCTCGGACTGGTCGTCCTCAGCCATGGCGATGTCTTCGTTGGCCACAAAGCGGTACCACTGGTCGACTTCCACGGGTGTATCAACCACGCCCATGCAGCGTTGGCAGGTTAAAGGAACGACAGCCTCTGCCGTCAGGTGCAACCAGACGTCTGCCTCGGCACCCGGACGCGGGCGCAATTCGCCAGCCGCCTGCCATTTCACTGCCGAATCGGCCTGCAGGCCTTGCGCCTCTTGCGCAAGGCGCTCCATATTTTGTAGCAAGGTGGTTTCGGAAAGCGTCACGCCGTCCTGGGCGAAAGCGGTCACGTTGAGTCGGTTGGGCTGAAGGGATCTGGACATGGATGCAGTGTAAGAGAATCGGGGCATGACCCTTGCCTCCGCTCCCGCCACAAACCGCGCCCTTGTTCTGGGTTCAACCTCACGCTACCGCCGCGAATTGCTGGAGCGGCTGCACATCCCGTTTGAAGTCGCCGCGCCCAACGTGGACGAGACCCCACAGCCCGACGAAGCGCCGTGCGCGCTGGCCGAGCGCCTGGCCCTGGCCAAGGCCCGTGCGGTGGCTGCGGCCTTCCCGGGCGCGGTCGTCATCGGTTCCGACCAGGTGGCCGACCTGGCCGGCGAGCCCCTGGGCAAACCGGGTACCCACGAAAACGCCGTCGCGCAGCTGCGCCGCATGCGCGGGCACACCGTGGTTTTCCAGACCGCCGTGGCCGTGGTGTGCCTCCAAAGCGGCTATGAGGCGCAGAGCCTGGCCTCCGTGAAGGTCAAGTTCCGCGATCTCAGCGACGACGAGATCGAAAACTACCTGCGCATCGAGCAACCGTACGATTGCGCGGGCAGCGCCAAAAGTGAAGGCTTGGGCATCGCATTGCTGGAGTCCATTGACAACGACGACCCAACGGCCCTGGTCGGCCTGCCGCTGATACGCACCTGCCGGATGATTCAGGCGGCTGGCGTCAAACTGTTGTCGGGAGGCCGGCCATGAGCGCCGCAGCGAAGGGCAAGCTCTACCTGATGCCTGCGCCGCTGGATTTCGGCTGCGACACACAGGCGCCGTTGCAGGACGTCATGCCGCTGCAGACACTCCGGATAGCGTCGCAGCTGAACTGCTGGATTTGCGAGAACGCCAAAAGCACGCGCGCCTACCTCAAGCGCATCGACGCGCTGCATCCGCTCAGCGCGCCGCTGCAGTCCCAGCAGATTCAGGAACTGCCGCGCGAAGTGCATAAAAAAGGCGACCACGGCGGCAACTTCGACGCGCGTCCCTTGCTGGCGGCAGCCCTGGAAGGCCGCGACATCGGCCTCGTCAGCGAAGCCGGCATGCCGGCGATCGCCGATCCGGGATCATCGGTGGTGCGCGCCGCGCATGACCTGGGGGTGGAAGTCGTGCCGCTCACGGGCCCGATGTCGCTGATGCTGGCGCTGGCCGCCAGCGGCCTCAACGGCCAGAGCTTCGCCTTTGCCGGTTATGTACCGCAAACACCGGCCGAACGGGTGCAGCGGATACGCGAGCTGGAATCGCTGGCGCTGAAATCCGGCCAGACCCAGCTCTTCATCGAGACGCCCTACCGCAACGCCGCCCTTCTCCAGTCGCTGCTGCAAACACTGCAGGGCAACACCCGGCTGGCATTGAGTTGCGGGCTGACGCTGGGCGCTGGCTGGTCGCGTAGCGCACAGGTCACCACCTGGAAGCGCGACAAGCCCCAGGCGCCGCTGGATTTGCCAACTGTATTCGGCATCGGTCGCTAAAAAAGGGCTCCAGGCCAATAAAAAAGCCCGCGTGACGCGGGCTTTTAACAAACCGTCGATGACTCAACGAAGCGCCGGAATCGCCTTGAAGGCTTTCATGGCGCCCTCACCCATCGCCGCACCAAACTTCTTGGCCAGCCGTTCGGCCACATTGTCGCGGCGGGTGTAGTCAATGATTTCGTCGGTCTTGACCACTTCGCGAGCCACGTATTCAAGGTTCCCGAGCTGGTCGGCCAGCCCCAGTTCCACCGCCTGCTGGCCGCTCCAGAACAGCCCGCTGAACATCTCTGGCGTTTCCTTCAGGCGCTTGCCGCGGCCGGCCTTCACCACCGCGATGAATTGCTGGTGAATCTGGTCCAGCATGGCTTGGGCAAAGACTTTTTGT
>NZ_JBFUBD010000212.1:0-4860 GCF_056405935.1 Polaromonas sp. P1_E3 | reverse complement strand
GCCCACAGCACACCCACCACGTTGGCGGTGGCAACATTGCGCAGGCGGAAAAGGCCCAGCGGCACCAGCGGTGTCGTGACCCTGGCCTCTATGGCCAGGAAAATCGCCATCAGCACCGCGGCGGCTCCCAGCAGGCCCAGGGTCTGGCCCGAGAGCCAGCCGGCTTCGTTGCCGTTGACGATGCCGTACACCGCCAGCATCAGCGCGGTGGTGACAGTAATGGCGCCCCACACGTCAAGCCGCGCACCGGTGGCCTGCCCCTTGCCGCCGGGCAGCAGGAACAGGCACAGCGCAAACACGGCAGCGCCAATGGGCAGGTTCACCAGGAAGATCCAGTGCCAGTTGAGCGAATCGGTCAGCACGCCGCCCAGCAACACGCCGATGCTGCCGCCACCGGCGCAGACGAAGCCATAGACACCCATGGCCTTGGCGCGCTCGGCCGGCTCGGTGAACAGGTTCATGATGAGCGACAGCGAAATCGCCGACACCACCGCGCCGCCCAGGCCCTGCACCGCCCGGGCAACCACCAGCAGCACCTGCGAATTGGCAAGGCCACAGGCCAGTGAGGCCACGGTGAACAGCGTGAGCCCCGCCAGGAACAGGCGGCGCTGGCCGTACAGGTCGCCAAGGCGGCCGCCCAGCAGCAAAAAGCCGCCGAAAGTCAGCATGTAGGCATTGACCACCCAGACCAGCGAGGTTTCGGTAAAGCCGAGGTCGGTGCGGATGGAAGGCAACGCCACGTTCACGATGGTGGTGTCAAGCACGATCATCAGCACGCCCAGGCAAAGCACCATCAGGGCCCACCAGCGTTTTCGGGTTTCCATGTTTCGGGTCATCTACGGTTTCTCCTCAGGTTCAATCGATGTCGTCAGTACCGATAGGGCCGGTCAGCGGAATGGACCCGCGCGCGCCATCACCCTCAATGCTATCAAATCAATAGCTGGTTGCGCTCGTTGCCATTGACCGTGAGGTCATTTTTGTCATCAACCATTGCGAGGGCCGGCTGCCGCTGGCAGCGCGGGCCGGCGTGTCCATGTCCTACAAGCGCAGCCGGATTTGGCGGATAGAAATGATGCGCCCGGCTGGCTAATTTAGCTGTCAGGAAACGGGAGCCCCGTGGCCCTCCCGCCGCCCTGGCACTCCACACAGGCCGCTGACTTTTCCCATTGGATCTCTCATGCTTTTGACTCCACCCTCCGTGCGGGCTCCCCGCGCCGCCAGACTTGCGAGCCTTGCCGTGCTGGGCGGCGCCGGCCTTCTTGCCTTGCCCGCGCTGGCAGACCCTTCGCCCGCACTGGATCGCGCCAGCCTTTCCATCGGCGCTTTTCACGCAGACCCGACCTTCAATGCGGCAGTGAACACGCGTTTCGGCCGGCTCGACTCCGGCGACGTGAACCGCAGCAGCGTGACCATGCCGCGCCTGAAGGCTGATGTGCTGCTGTTTGACTCCCAGGGGCTGTCGCTGGACTACTACCAGTTCAAGCGCGGGTACTCGGATTCTCTGGCCAGCAACACCACAGTAGGGAGCGGGACTGTCACCACCACCGGCACCGCCAACCTGGACGTGAAGCTGGACTTTGCCAAACTGGCCTACAAGTGGTGGCTGGGGTCGGGCAATACCGTGCTGGGCCTGGGCGCGGGCGCGGCCTATTACCGTGCCAGCCTGGACCTGCGCGCCACCGCGGCTGTTGGCGGGACGAGTGGCGCCATCGCCGAGAGCTACAGCGACGATGCCGTCGCGCCGTTGCTGGAGGTTGGCCTGCGCCACGCCATCAACCCCGACCTGCGGCTGTTTGCCGATGCCTCCGGCGTAAAAAAGACGGGTGGCAGCGTACGCGGCGAGATCTACAACGCCGCAGTGGGTGTGGAATGGTTCCCGTTAAAGAACGTGGGTGTGGTGCTGGACTACGGCCTGACCGATATTGACCTGCACCGGGACGACAGCAACGCCCGCTTTCGCGTCAAGCTGAAGGGCCCTTCGGCTTTCCTGAAGGTACGCTTTTAGCAAGTCCCCGTGCCGCTAGCCGGCACGGTGCAAAGCAGGCGCCAGCCGGATCAGCGATTGAGCATATGCAGGATGTTGCCGTCCGGGTCCTTGAACCAGGCACCCTTGAAATCGCCCGCTACGTGCGTATCGCCTTGCCGCGTCATGTCGGGCAGGTCGTAGTGCTCGAACACCACGCCTTTGGCCTTGAGCGCCTTCAGGATGTTGTCGAACTCGTCGCCCACACTCCAGGTGGCGGATGTGGCCTTGTTGGTGCCGGCGAAAGACGAGACGTACACCACCACGGTGGCGGTGCCGCTCTGGTAGGTGAGCACGCCCTCCCCGGCGGTGTCCAGCGGGGTGAGGCCGAGTGTGCCTCCATAGAATTTCTTCGCCACCTCAAGGTCCTTGACGGCGATGGTGGCCATGGCGTTTCGGTTGGCAAGCATGATGGCTCCTTTCAGTCGCAATGTTTGTGGCCGCGCCGGGGCATGTCAACCCCGGCCCGTCAGGAAAATGTGTCCTTGTGTGCCTGCACCGCACCGCGCATGCAAAGAAATGTGTCCACATCCCGGCGGCAGGTAAACCGGCGCAACACCCTGCAAGAACACTGGTATTGGGTACGGGGATAGCATCCAATGGTGACTGACCCAATCTGCAGGAAGCCCATGCACACTACAACGACCACCTCCACCACCGCGCCTTCCAGCCTGACCCATCGCATCTGGATGGCAGGTTCCTTGCTGGCCCTGGCCACCGCGGGGGCCTTGCTAGCCGCGCAGGCACAAGCCCAGACCGCGGAGCCGGCCACGGCAGCCTCCGCTCCCACCGCCGCGACCTCTTCCACACCGGCGCCATCAACAGTCACCTATTACGACCCCAAAGACCTGGAGCGCGCCTTCAAGTTCATGGACAAAACCGGCGACGGGAAGGTCAGCCGCGACGAGGCGTCGAACTTTCGCGGCGTCTCCAGGCACTTCGACGAGGCCGACGTCAACAAGGACGGTTTTCTCTCGCGTGAGGAATTCGACAACGCGATGAACCGCAGCAAGGCGCGTTGAACCCGTTGAACCTGCACATCGAAGTGCGATGCAAAGGCAGTGAGCCGTCCCCCCCGAACAGGTCAGACCGACTCATCGGCATGATGAGTGATGTTCTTGGCCCAAAGCGAGAGCGGCTTGAACTTCGAGAAAAGCCAGAGGCCGAAAACACAGGCGGTCCCAAGAGCGGGCGTGAGGAACCCCGTCATCAGAATGCCTATGACGGGCCCAAGCACGAAGCCCATCACTCCGTATACCTGCCGGCCGTTCCACTGGACCGTGTTGAAACCGAATCCAGCCAGAACGCCAAACACGATACCGAGCGGCAGCAATGAGAACACCAGGCCGATGAAGACCAATTTGTAGACGGAGCCCACATACAGACGGGTTAGCGAAATTCGTGTGAACATGTGGATTCCCTTTTGAAGCGCAGCGTTTGACAGAATTGAAGACCGGCAACCAGCGGAGCCGGCCATGGGGCCAACCGCTTCACAGGGAGCATCGAACGCCCACCACGGTATTGACGCTGCCGGGCTCCCAATCCGTCTCGCGCCAGCGGTACACACCGGGCGCTACAACCGTGAGTTCCCACTCGAGTGGCCGGCCGGATTGCTTGAGACGCCTCTCCCCCTCGTACTGAATCACCAGGCTAGCCGGGCCCGCAGACAACACGGTGGCGCGGGAGCCTTCGGTCTCCCCAAGCGCTGTCTTCCATTTGCGATCGTACGTGATGTCCAGAATCTTCCCGTCCCGGCTGAGCTGCATGCGCATTTTGAGGTTGCCGGGCGCGCAAGCGGGCTCGGTGTTATAGCTCTCGGCCCAAAGGCCCGCGAGCTGGTTCGAATCAAAGGGAAAAGACGCGGGGCTTGCCGCGGCGTATGTCACGCTCGACAACAGGAAGGCAAAGGCAGAAACAAAAATTTTGAACATGGTTCACACGCGATGGTTTGGATTAGGTGAATAAGCGACCGTTGCAATATCGCACATTGT
Organism: Polaromonas sp. P1_E3; assembly: GCF_056405935.1. NCBI lineage: Bacteria > Pseudomonadati > Pseudomonadota > Betaproteobacteria > Burkholderiales > Comamonadaceae > Polaromonas > Polaromonas sp. P1_E3. The sequence goes on along the minus strand of NZ_JBFUBD010000212.1, from coordinate 846 downwards.
CATAAAAAGTCGCAGCGCAGGCCGGCTGTTCTGCAGCCTTGTGAGCCTGACCGGCAGGCAGCACATGCGGGCGCGACCGCCTTTCCCGGGCGCCTGGCGGGCCGGCACATCCCCGCTGCACGCCGGGCTGTCACTGGATGCAGATGGGCTGCATAATTTCACGGAAGGCCGGCAGCACCTCAGGCCTCTCTTTATTCCTTCGCATCACCGCAGGAGACGATATGGCCACCCACGAATTGTTCGCTTATCTCCACGTGAAAAACGCTGCAGAGGCGATGGCGTTTTACACCTCGGTTTTTGGTGCAAAAGAGAAATTCCGGCTAACGGAGCCCGATGGCCGCCTGGGCCATGCCGAACTGGATTTTGACGGCGCCACATTGATGGTGTCGGAAGAATTCCCGGAGTACGGCACCCGGGCACCCGATGCCGGCGCGCCGGCCACGGTGACGCTGCACCTGCATGTGGGCAACTGCGATGAGGTGATTGCGCGGGCGCTGAAAGCCGGCGCCACGCTGGAAATGGCGCCGCAGGACCAGTTTTACGGCGAGCGCTCAGGCAGCTTTCGCGATCCGGCAGGCTACCGCTGGAGTGTGGGGCACAGCATTGAAACCGTGTCGCCGGAGGAAATGCAGCGCCGCTACACCGCCCTGATGACCGCGCCTTCCAGCTGAGGTGCTATTCATTCAATAGCTGCTTGCGCACGCCAATAAAGGCTCCCAGCCGATTTCGTCATAATATTTTTGAGGGGCGCGTGCTCAGGCCTCGTTTGTGGGCGACTCCGAAAGCCCGCCCTGCCCGAGCACACGCCGCAAGGTGTCGAGGAGTTCGGTGTTGGAGGTTTTTGCC
>NZ_JBFUBD010000211.1:0-4882 GCF_056405935.1 Polaromonas sp. P1_E3 | reverse complement strand
CCTGCTGGAAGTCGCCAGCCGCGCCCCCTCTGGCACCAACACACAGCCCTGGAAGGTTTACGTGCTGCAGGGCGCCAGCCGTGATGCGCTGGTGGAAAAAGTCTGCAATGCCCATGACGCGCTGTACGCCAACCCCGCGCTGRCCGCCGGGTACAAAGAGGAATACGACTATTACCCCGAAAAATGGGTATCGCCCTATATTGACCGTCGCCGTGAGAACGGCTGGGGCCTCTACGGCCTGCTGGGCATCACCAAGGGCGACAAGGACAGGATGCATGCGCAGCATCACCGTAACTTCCAGCTGTTCGATGCGCCCGTGGGCCTGATGTTCACGCTGGATCGCGTGATGGGCCGGGGCTCGCTGGTGGACTACGGCATGTTCATGCAAAACCTCATGGTGGCCGCGCGCGGCCTGGGCCTGCACACCTGTCCGCAGGCTGCATGGAACGGATTTTCCCGGATCATTCTTCCGCACATCGGTGCGGGTAGCGAGGAAATGCTGGTGTGTGGCATGGCGCTGGGTCATGCCGACGAGACGGCCCTCGTCAACACCTTCCGCACACCCCGGGTGCCTGCTTCCGAATTCACCACATGGCTTGACTAGAAGCTGGAAGCGGCGCCGCTGCATCCCCGCACTCGCCGGCAGGATTAGCGTTGCGGGTAAAGTCAGGGATTCGCGAAAAGACCCGATTCCTTTTTGCCTGTTTGGGCTTTGTTTTTTTTGTTTTCACCTGTTTTAGAAGGACCTCACCATGAATCTCACCACCACATCTTCCGGCCTGCAATACGAAGACACTGTGCTGGGCACCGGCGCCATCGCCAAGGCGGGACAGCATGTCAAGGTTCACTACACAGGCTGGCTCTATAACAACGGCGTCCAGGGCGCCAAGTTCGACTCCAGCAAGGACCGCGGCCAGCCGTTCGAGTTTTCATTGGGCGCGGGGCAAGTGATCCGCGGCTGGGATGAAGGCGTGCAGGGCATGTCGGTGGGCGGCACACGTCGCCTCGTTATTCCGGCGGAGCTCGGCTATGGCGCGCGTGGGGCAGGCGGTGTGATTCCTCCGAATGCCACCTTGCTGTTCGAAGTGGATTTCCTGGGCACCTGAGCCAGCGTGTTTCAAGGCGGCGCTGGGCACGTCCGGAAATCCAGTTTTTAGTTCCGACATAACTTGGGTACAAGTTAGTCTCCACTGAAACTTCGTTTTCGGGATGAAGTGCAAGGCGCACGGAGCGCAGCAACCGGAATGTACTTCGGTACACAGGATTGCGGGCCCCGCTGCATAGCGAATGTTCACTGCGCTCAGTGCCGCAATTCGCCCGAAAAATGGATTTACGGACGTGCCCATGATCATCACCAGCCTGCTCGATACCGATCTGTACAAGTTCACCATGATGCAGGTGGTGTTGCACCAATTTCCGGGTGCGGAGGTGGAGTACCGCTTCAAGTGCCGCAATGCCGGCGCCGCGGGCATCGGCGATCTGGCGCCCTATGTGACCGAGATACGCGAAGAAATCCGCGGGCTGTGCAGCCTGCGGTTTCAGGATGCCGAACTGGCTTATCTCAAGGCCATGCGGTTCATCAAGAGTGATTTTGTCGACTTCCTCGGCATCTTCCGGCTCAACGAAAAGTATGTCAGTGTCACGGCCTTGCCTTCGGGCGAGATCGACGTGTCCATCAAGGGCCCCTGGCTGCACACTATCCTCTTTGAGATCCCGGTGCTGGCCATCATCAACGAGGTTTACTTTCGCAACACGCAAAAGAAGGCTGATGTCACCGAAGGACGCAGAAGGCTGGATACCAAGATACGTGAACTGCAGGCTGGCGGTCTGGGCGCGCTCAAGATCGCGGACTACGGCACGCGCCGCCGCTTTGGCAAGGCCTGGCACGAGGAAGTGCTGCGCACCCTGGTCACCCGGCTCGGTACAGGCCCGGAGGGCCAGCTCGCCGGCACCAGCAATGTACTGTTTGCCATGAAGCTGGGCCTCACGCCCCTGGGCACCATGGCGCATGAATACCTGCAGGCCTGCCAGGCACTGGGGCCACGCCTGCGCGACAGCCAGGTTTTTGGTTTCGAGTCGTGGGCCAAAGAATACCGCGGTGACCTCGGCATTGCTCTGTCGGATGTGTATGGCATGAACGCTTTCCTGCGCGACTTCGACATGTATTTCTGCAAACTTTTCGACGGGGCGCGGCATGACAGCGGAGACCCTTTCCAGTGGGGCGAGCGGATGATCGCGCACTATGGAAAAAACCGCGTCGATCCCAAAACCAAGACGCTGATTTTCAGCGATGGCCTGACGGTGCCGCGCACCATTGAGCTCTACCAGCAGTTCAAGGGCCGTTGCCAGCTGGCGTTCGGCATCGGTACCAATCTCACCAATGACCTGGGCTACGAGCCGCTGCAGATCGTCATCAAGATGATTCGCTGCAACGGCCAGCCGGTGGCCAAACTGTCCGACACCCCTTCCAAGAACATGTGCGACGACGAAAAATACCTGGCCTATCTGCGCCAGGTTTTTGAAATCGCCTGAGGAGATTCAATGAAATTCTTGCGCAACTTTGCCGCGGTGGCCTTGATGTGCCTGCCGGGCTTGTCCATGGCGGCCGATATTGACGGCAGCCGTCTTTCGTGGGCATGGGGCATCCCCTTTGCGGGCATTCTCCTGTCAATCGCCTTGATGCCTCTGCTGGTGCCCTCGTTCTGGCATCACCATTTCGGCAAGGTCGCCGCCGCATGGACGCTGGTGTTTTTCCTTCCATTTGCCGCCGTGTTCGGCCTCGCCGTGGCGGGGGGAAGCCTGGTGCATGCCTTGCTGGCCGAATACATTCCTTTCATCATCCTGCTGGTGGCGCTCTACACAGTGGCAGGCGGGATCTTCATCCGCGGCAACCTGCACGGCAGCCCTGCCGTCAACGCGGCCATCCTGGCAATCGGGACGGTGCTGGCGAGTTTCATGGGCACCACCGGTGCTTCCATGCTGATGATCCGGCCGCTGATACGCGCCAACGACAACCGCGCGCACAAAGCGCATGTCGTGGTTTTTTTCATCTTCCTGGTATCCAACGCAGGCGGCTCGCTCACGCCGCTCGGTGACCCACCGCTCTTTCTGGGTTTCCTGAAGGGCGTCGATTTTTTCTGGACGGTCCGTCATATCTTCCCGGAAACGCTATTCCTGGCAGGCAGCCTGTTGGTCATTTTTTATCTGCTGGACCGCTGGTACTACGCCAAAGAGGGCGTGTTTCCCGCCGATCCGACCCCTGACACCCGCGGCGTCGGTTTCGAAGGGGTCGTCAACTTCTGGCTGCTGGCGGCAGTGGTGGGCCTGGTGCTGTTGAGCGGGTTCTGGAAGACGCCGCAGGGCATCACCGTATTTGGCACGGAGGTCGGCCTGCCTGGGTTGGTGCGCGATGCCGGCCTGCTGGCAATCACCTTCATCTCGCTGCGCCTGACGCCAGCGAGCGTGCACAAAGACAACCAGTTTTCGTGGGGGCCGATGCAGGAGGTCGCCAAGCTGTTCGCGGGTATTTTCCTGACCATCATTCCTGTGATCGCCATGCTCAAGGCCGGTGCCGCGGGGCCTTTCGGTGCCATCGTCTCGGCGGTGACGCGTCCTGATGGCCAGCCGGACCCGGCCATGTACTTCTGGGCGACCGGCGCGTTGAGTTCCTTTCTCGACAACGCGCCGACCTATCTTGTGTTTTTTAACACGGCGGGCGGCGACCCGGCCACGTTGATGACAACATTGGCGCCCACGCTGGCGGCTGTTTCGGCCGGGGCCGTGTTCATGGGGGCCAATTCCTACATCGGCAATGCCCCGAACATGATGGTCAAGGCTGTGGCGGAAGAGCGCGGCGTGGCCATGCCCAGCTTTTTTGGTTATATGGCATGGTCCGGCGCGGTGTTGATTCCTCTCTTCATCATCATGACCTTCATCTGGTTCAAATGACCTCTTCATTGCAAGCAAACGGAAACCTCATGAGCAAACCGAAAATCCTCGTCGCACGCGCCGTATTCCCCGAAATCATTGCCCGCCTGCAACAACATTTCGAGGTCGAATCCAACCAGGCCGACGAGACCTGGTCCAAAGCCCAGCTCACCGCGCGCCTCAAGGGAAAGGACGGCGCCTTCACCACCGGTGGCGACAAAATCGACGCGGAGGTGCTGGCGGCCTGCCCGGGACTCAAAATCTGCGCCAACATGGCAGTGGGCTACAACAACTTCGACATCGACGCCATGACGGCTGCCGGCGTGCTGGCCACCAACGCGCCCGACGTGCTGACCGAAACCACCGCTGACTTCGGCTTTGCCTTGTTGATGGCCACGGCCCGCCGCGTCACTGAAAGCGAACACTATTTGCGCGCCGGAAAATGGACCAAGTGGAGCTATGACATGTTCGCCGGCTCCGATATCCATGGCGCCACGCTGGGCATCCTGGGCATGGGCCGCATAGGGCAGGGCATTGCCAAGCGCGGCGCCCATGGATTTGGCATGAAGGTGATTTACCACAATCGCTCCCGCCTGGATGCGATGCTGGAGGCTGAATGCAAAGCCAGCTATGTTGGCAAGGAAGAGCTGCTCAAGACGGCCGATCACCTGGTTCTGGTGCTGCCTTATTCCCCCGCGTCCCATCACACCATTGGTTCCGCCGAGCTGGCGCTGATGAAGCCCACAGCCAACCTGATCAACATCGCGCGCGGCGGCATTGTGGATGATGCCGCACTTGCTGCAGCCCTGCGCGACCGGCGCATCGCTGCTGCAGGCCTGGACGTGTTTGAGGGCGAGCCGGCAGTGCATCCCGATTTGCTGACGGTACCCAATGTGGTCCTGACGCCGCACATCGCCAGCGCCACCATCCCGACACGGCTGGCCATGGCCAGCCT
>NZ_JBFUBD010000210.1:0-4887 GCF_056405935.1 Polaromonas sp. P1_E3 | reverse complement strand
GGATTACGTGCTTGAAATCGACGTACCTTTCGAAGCCATCATCGAACGCATGAGCGGGCGCCGCTCGCACCCAGCCTCAGGCCGTACGTACCACGTCAAATTCAACCCACCCAAGGTGGAAGGCAAGGACGACGTGACGGGCGAGCCGTTGATCCAGCGCGAAGACGACAAGGAAGAAACCGTGCGCAAGCGCCTGGAGGTTTACAGCGCGCAGACCCGGCCACTGGTTGAGTACTACTCCAGCTGGGCAAAGGCAGAGCCCCATCTTGCTCCCAAATACCGGGCCATCAGTGGCATGGGCGGGGTTGACGAGATCACCGCCCGGGCGTTCAAGGCGCTGGAGGGCTGACCTCAGCCTCAAGCAATTCCATCTGCAGCCAAGCCGTCAGCCTGACGGCCTTTTTCATTGCGGGGCATCGGGCTGGACCGCCCCATCATGGTCCGGTTTCAGCTTGCTGGCAGCAGCTCGAGCATCACCGCGATCCTTGCCTTCACAGGGCTCAGCCCCTGAGAATCGGAAAACACATCCCCCGGTGTCGGCAAAACCCTGCCATTCGGGCACCTTGTCGCACGCACGACACGCACCCCGGCAGCCTGGGCATCAAGCAACGCCGCCTCAAGCGCATGGTGCAGGGTACCGTTGCCCGTGGCAGCAACCACCAACCCCTGGACCCCCTGAGCCACCAAAGCCTCCACGACCGCGCCGGTGGCGCCCGCATGATTCATGACAATCTCGACGCGTGGCCACCGCGGCACCTGGCCTGCTATCATTTCAATAGCTGCTTGCGCACGCCCTGTATGGGCTTGGGGCCAATTTCGCATTAATCTAAGCGATCCTTCTTCCACGTAGCCAATGGGCCCCGCATCACCAGAACCAAATGCATCCACCCGGTAGGTATGAACCTTCTGCACGTCCAGCGCACTGTGAATCGTTCCGGCACACACCGCGACAACACCTTTTGCGCCGGCGTGACGCGCGACCGCCATGGCATCCAGCATGTTCTGCGGGCCGTCAGGCACCAGCGCCGTAGCCGGACGCATGGCACAAGTCAGCACCACAGGCTTATCGGGACTGCATACCGCCTGAAGAAAATATGCAGTCTCTTCCAGCGTGTCCGTTCCATGCGTGATGACAATGCCCTGCACGTCCGGCTGGGCCAGAAAATGGCTGACCCGGCCGGCGAGTTTCACCCATACATCGAAACTCATGTCCTTGCTGTCGACCTGCGCCACCTGCTCGATCACCAAAGGTCCCAGTGCCGCCAAAGAAGGAATCGCAGCAACCAGCTGTGCGACACCCACTTGTGCGGCCGTATAGCCAATATTGTCCGATGCGCTGGCGGCCTGTCCGGCGATCGTGCCGCCCGTGCCAAGAATCACGATATTTTGAGGATGCATAAAACGTAAACTTGCAATCTTTTAAAAACTGGATGAAAATACAGCTACTGGATATTAAAACAGCTACGGTGACGCTGAAGTTCCGATGCCAACCGGCAGGAACCCAGCGGACGGGGTTGTGATTCAAGGAGCAACGGTGATGAGCACACTCGATAACTTTCCGCATTTTCCTTCTGAGGCGCCCAAGCTCACTGCGCGTCAGCAACAAATTCTGGAACTGATCCAGAGCGCCATTGCGCGCACAGGTGCTCCACCGACCCGCGCTGAAATTGCCGCCGAGCTGGGCTTTCGATCCGCCAATGCAGCCGAGGAGCACTTGCAGGCATTGGCCCGCAAAGGCGTCATCGAGCTGGTCAGCGGCACCTCGCGCGGCATACGTTTACGAAACGACGCACTTCGCAGCCTGAACGAATCCAGAATCAAACAGTTTTCCCTGCCGTTGCAAAGCCTGGCCCAGCTCGCCCTACCTTTGGTAGGGCGGGTTGCTGCTGGCAGCCCGATTCTCGCGCAGGAACATGTCGAGCAAACCTATTATTTCGAAAGCAGCCTTTTTCAGCGCCAACCCGACTATCTGCTCAAGGTGCGCGGCATGAGTATGCGGGACGCCGGCATCATGGATGGCGACCTGCTGGCCGTCAAACAGTCCAGGGAAGCCAAAAACGGACAAATCGTTGTGGCCCGGCTCGGTGATGAAGTCACCGTCAAGCGTTTTCGTCGCAACAAGCACCTGATCGAGCTCCTGCCGGAAAATCCGGACTTTAAAACCATCGTGGTCGAGCCCGGCGAGCCATTCGAACTCGAAGGCCTGGCTGTCGGCCTCATTCGCAACACAATGTTGATGTAACCAGTTATCTGGCCGCGCACCAGGTGGCGGGCGTTTGGCCGTGTGATGGCCAACACCCTGGTGCCGAGGCCTTTCTGGCTATTGCAGCCTGCAATCCTGCCTATGTAAACCTCTCTCATACAGGAGTTCATCATGGGAATCACCAGTTTTTCACACTCACCAATGTCGTCAGCCCTGTTCGCTCCCATACAGGCACTGGTGTCATTGTTTTTGCCGGCGCAGAACATGGCTGGCGTGGGCCAGTTTCCACCGCCAGCTGGCGCCAGGTTGTCATCTCGGCAGCTTGCGCTTCCGTTTGCTCCCAACAATTTCACGGAAACACGCAGCCCGTCTGTCCATGGGATTGGCACCGGTCTACGTTCAGACGATTCGCCTCGCCCCAGTCGGCTGAGAGTGGTTCGCGAATTTGATTGCAATGTCAGCCCCGCATGTGCCGGCCGCATGGTGATATCTGGCCGCATGGCAGATGTATGCGCTGAACTTGAGCGCATGAGCCAGCGGGAAACTTCGCTGTAGTAGCGCGTATTGCACGTTCCGCCTGGATTCAAGCGGTGGTCGGGCGTGCCTTGCGGCATCTTCAGAACGTTTCCTTGGGATACAAATCCGCAGGTAGAAGTGCCCCTRCCTGCAGAGAATAAAAATCTTGCAGGCACAATATCGGCATGAATATTGTGATCCTCGACGACTACCAGGACGCGGTGCGGAAATTAAACTGCGCGGCCAAACTGGAGGCCTATCCCGCCAAGGTCTACACCAACACGGTCAAAGGCATCGGCCAGTTGTCCGTCCGCCTTAAGGACGCCGATGTTATCGTTCTGATCAGGGAGCGAACCCAGCTCAACAGGCAAGTCATTGAAAAATTGCCCAAACTCAAGCTGATTGCCCAGACAGGCCGCGTTGGAAGCCATGTAGATGTCTCGGCATGCACTGAGCGCGGCATCGCGGTTGCCGAAGGCATTGGGTCTCCCACAGCGCCGGCCGAGTTGACCTGGGCACTGGTGATGACCGCCATGCGCCGCATTCCACACTATGTCGCCCATCTGAAACATGGCGCCTGGCAACAGGCGGGCCTCAAATCAGCGTCGATGCCCCCAAATTTCGGTATCGGTTCCGTTCTCAAGGGCAAGACCCTGGGGGTATGGAGCTATGGAAAGATCGGGCAAATTGTGGCTGGTTACGGCAGGGCGTTCGGCATGCGTGTCGTCATCTGGGGTCGTGATGCGTCACTTGAACGGGCACAGGCTGATGGCTTTGAAGTCGCGGCCAGCAAAGCCGAATTCTTCGAGCAAAGCGATGTACTGAGCCTTCACCTGCGGCTCAATGCGGAGACGCGCGGTATCGTCACGCTGGAAGATCTGTCGCGCATGAAAACCACTTCTCTGCTGGTGAATACCTCGAGGGCGGAACTGATCGAGCCAGAAGCCCTGATCGCCTCCCTCAATCGGGGACGGCCCGGCCTGGCGGCCATTGATGTGTTTGAATCAGAGCCCATTCTGCAAGGCCACGCACTGCTCCGTCTCGAAAACTGCATTTGCACGCCGCATATCGGCTATGTTGAACAGGACAGCTATGAGCTGTACTTTGGCGCGGCGTTTGACAATGTTGTGAACTTTATCAAGGGCACGCCCACCAATATCGTCAACCCGGGTGCCTTGCAAGTAAGGCGCTGACCTGATGCACCCAACCCGGGAAGGTGCTCGCAAAAGGTGAGCCCCGTCGAGTCCAGGCGGAGACTTTCTCAAGTTTTCTGGGTCGGCCCCGAGGAATCCGGAAAGTCGAGGTCAAACTCGATGAGATTGTTGGCAGCGGCTTGCGGCGGCCGAGCACCCGCGTCGATCGATGGAAACGGGGCCAAGCCCCCCGCCTCACCCTCACCTACACTCAAATCAATATCAAGGCCAAGCCGGGGGGACGCAGGAGGCTGTGTCGGGTCTGTTGCACTTGCCGCGGCGGGAGACGGCAGAGGCGCCACAATCTGAAACCGGGCTGACAGCGGCTGGATGCTGGTGGGGCCAAAGCCTCCAACGCTTGGGAGCGTATCCGGCATGGTCGGAATCGACGGTGCGTCCGACGGCCTGGCCGGTGCCTCGACGTCGCCGGGCGGCCGGCTGACAATCCTTTTTGCGATCGAGTGGAGAAGCAAGAGCTCGCGGTAGGCGGCCAGGCTGAAGACCTCACCCCGCGAATCCGGTTTGCGGAAAATGGACTCTTCAAGTACGTCGAGCACCTTGGGCGTTGGCCAGAGGGCCTCAATGCGCGAGAGAGCCTCCGTATAAAACTCCAGGTCGTGCGTATCCGCCGCGTATTCGTCAAATGCCGGAACCTTGGCATTGAACATCTTGTTGAAGTCTGTGCGCAGCGCGTCGTAATCCTCCCGGCGTCCCAGGCTGTGATAGAGGTCAAACAGGTCGAGATAGACCAGCGCGCTTGTTTCCACGTTGTCCATGATGTGGTGGCGCAGGACATCCACCGCTTTGTCAGGCCGGCCGAGCGACAGGAAGAAATCAGCCTGTTGCTGCACATCGAACAGCTCTTCGGCATTCACAAGCCGCGGCATGCTGCTGATGCCGCTCAGGCTAGGCAGAAATTCCGCAGGGAACCTTGATTCGGCCACCTTTGGCCGCGCCACAGCGCCTGAAGCCAGC
>NZ_JBFUBD010000209.1:0-4889 GCF_056405935.1 Polaromonas sp. P1_E3 | reverse complement strand
GGCAAAGCCCGCTCCAAAATACGTCACCACCTGAAAACCATGGCCCTTTCCGAGTCGCAGGACCTGGGCGAAAAAATGCTCGCCCAGGCGCTGCGCGCCGAGGGCATCGAACGCGAACGCTTGCCCGATGATGATGAGGCTCATCACGCCACCTGGGAAAAGATCCTGCGTTTTACCGGCAACCGGTCACGTGCTGATCTGCTGACCGATATCGGGTTGGGCAAACGGATCGCCAGTATGGTGGCCAAGCGCATCGTCACCCTGCTTGCTGAAACCGGTGAAAAACCCAACGCCCTGCTCATGAGCCGTGAGCGCTACACCGCCCATGAGTCAGTGTCACAAGGTGCGCTGGTGATCGACGGAAGTGAAGGCGCTTCCGTGCAGTTTGCGCCCTGCTGCCGCCCTATTCCCGGTGATGGCATCGTGGGCTACCTGGGCCGCGGAGAAGGCCTGGTGATACATACCGATGACTGCGCTGTGGCAAAACGCCTGCAGCACCGGGACAGCGAGCGCTTTATCGCCGTGGACTGGTCAGACGAGCCGGTGCGCACCTTTGAAACAAACCTCCTTGTCACCGTCTCGAACGGGAAAGGGGTTCTGGCACGTGTTGCAGCGGCACTGGCCAGCGCCGAAGCGGACATTACCCATGTAGACATGGGGCAAGAGCCTTCGCATGACGCCACGGACCTGCGCTTTGGCGTGGCCGTGCGCGATCGCATCCACCTGGCGTCAGCCTTGCGCAGCGTGAAGCGCACGCCTTCCGTGCTGCGGGTGCAACGCGCCAAATCGTCCGGTTAATTGGCTGCCGACTTGTCCGGCGCGGGGTAGTCCACTTTCAGCACTTCAAGCGTCTGCACACCTTGCGGGGTTACAAGACTCACCTCGTCGCCGACACGCGATTTAAGCAGTGCTCTGGCGACGGGAGATATCCAGCTGATTTGCCCGAGGGCGCTGTTGGCTTCATCAATGCCGAGAATGGTCACGACCCGCTCGGCTCCTTCGCCATCGGCATAGGTCACCGTCGCGCCGAAAAACACCTGATCGCGGCCGTGGTGCACCGACGGGTTGCTGACTTCCGCAATTTCCAGTCTTTGCGTCAAAAACCGGATTCGGCGGTCAATTTCCCGCAGCCGCTTTTTGCCGTAGTGGTAGTCGCCGTTTTCGGAGCGGTCCCCGTTGCTTGCGGCCCAATGGACAATTTCCACCATTTTGGGGCGCTCGTTGTCGATCAGGTCGAGAAGTTCGCTGCGCAGGTGCTCATAGCCCTGGGGGGTTATGTAGTTCTTCCCGCCCGCGGGCACAGGAGCAAGCGCCGGCTCATCGTCCTCCGGCTCGGTTTCTTTGGTGAAGGCTTTATTCATGTTCCGGCCACCATAGCATCCACGGCGGCCAGCTGCGAATACGCCTAAAAATCTTCCATTTTCAGCACAAGGGGATTTTCGGGGGTGTAACTCACACCGGCTACGACCATGTCGGCGGCCCGGGCATGAATCATCTCGGCATCCTGTTCATAGGCTTTTTTCAGGGAACCCGGCCCTGGCACGGCGCCGAAGAATTCCTCCATCGCCTCGCGGGAAATCCTGACGGGAATGGTGCCCCCTGCATACGACAAGCCGAAACTGAGCCACTCGCCGTGGTCCTCAACATTCTGTGATCCCATGGTTCTCCTCCGGAATTAGGCTTCCAGAATAGCGGAGCTCTTGCTGGGCGTACAGCCCGTCCGGCGCCGTCCAGCCCCAGGAAAACCACTATCGCGCAGGATAGCAATGAAAACTGCCTACAAATGCCACGCGAAAAAGAAAATAGCCTGGAGGGGTAAGCCTCCAGGCTATTGAAATCACTTTAAAAAAGTGGTGCGGCTGGCAGGAATTGAACCCACGACCCCTTGGTTCGTAGCCAAGTACTCTATCCAACTGAGCTACAGCCGCTAAGCCTCAAATTATAGCTTATTTAAATGGAAGGGCGCGAGTGACTTGAACACTCGACCACAGGACTATGAGAACCGGTAGATGCGGCGTCACTTTTTTAGTTGAAGAAACGCAAAGTATTTGTCAGGTCCGGCTGTGCCGTTCTACAGACCGAGGCTATCGAACCGCTTAGGGGTTAGTGCCTTCTTTTAAACACGTCCAGCAAGTCATGCTGAGCCCGACCGGACCGGCATCCAAAGTTTAAGCGACGGTTTTCTTTACCCAGCCTTCATCCCGCGCCGGTCTCCGATTCGGGCCGTGCAAGGTCTACTTGCGGGCGACCAAGCATCAATTCGACATGGAAATTACCTTCCGGCGTCGCATGCCAGACACAGTGAGCCAAAAAAAGGAAAAAGGAAAAAGGGAATCGGGTTGGGCCATGGCCGTGTGGGCAGCAGTGTTGCCAAGCGGGACGCGCCACGCCGCGTGATTAATGTCACAAAACTGTCAGCACACTTACTAATTCCTGCACATGCCGCCAAAAGTCATTTACATTTAGAAACATAACTACTATAAAACTAACGGAATCCTATTAAAACTAATCATAAAGAACGAACCATGATTATCGGCGTCGAGGGTTTGTCAGCAGCGGAAGTCGGCCTGCTGCGGACCATTGTGAAGCTCAGCACGCAGCTGGTGGTCGACTGGACCCTGAGTGAGCAAGGCTACTGCGACGTGCTGTTGACGACGCTTCCCGTCCCACGGCAGCGTGTTTGTGCCAGCCCCGAAGCCCGGATCGTGGTGCCCATCGTGCGGCGTGGGGAAAACACCGGCGGCGAGTGTCTTGAGCGGCCGTTCAGGGCGGAAGATTTTGTAGCCTTGCTGGGGCGCCTTGCGCCGGCCTTAAAGGTCAACACCCAGCTGGCGCACCGGCTTGAAAATGCCCCGGCAGCCGCGACGCCCACCAACAGGCGAGGCCGCCTGAAGCGCTGGCCACCGTCCTCTCTGATCGGCTCCAGCCGAGAACGCATCCAGCTGGCGACGCTACTGTCGCGGCGGTCACGGTCGGCGCATGAGCTCAGCACAATGGCCGGATGCTCCGAATCGGCGTGCGGCGCCTTCATGGTGGAGCTGGAGCAACACAATTTGCTGAGCTGGGAAATGCCCGCGCAGGCCGAACCAGCCCGGCAGGCGGCGCCGACCTTGGCCGCTGGCGCGAGCGAAGACCGTGGCGCATCCGGTTTGCTCAGCAGCATACGGCGCCGCCTGGGCCTGAGCTGGAACAGCCGGAGCGCCGGATGAGGGAATACAAGATTGTTTTCACCGGCACCATGGGGGCCGGCAAAACCACAGCGATCGCAGCTATCAGCGAGACGCCGCCGGTGGTCACTGACGTGGCGAACAACGACGCGTCGCACGCCAAGGCAAGAACGACGGTCGGGCTGGACTTCGGCCAGCTGACGCTGGACACCGGCGACAGGCTGCGCCTGTTCGGCACGCCGGGCCAGGCGCGCTTTGACTTCATGTGGCGCATCCTGGCGCAAAACGCACTGGGCATCATCATCCTGATCGACAACTCCAGGCCTGACCCTCTCGCCGACCTCGATGGCTACCTCGAGGGCTTTTCCGACGTGCTGGCGCACACCCCCTGCACGGTGGGCGTCGGAAGAACGGACACGCACCCACAGCCGGGCCTGGACGCCTATTCGGCCCGGCTGGAGCAGCACGGGCTGGTGCTGCCGGTGCTGGCCGTGGACGTGCGCCAACGCGAGGACGTGACGCTGCTGATAGACACCCTGCTGTCGCAGGTGGAATCTTCAATCATGGGAGATGAAGCAACATGACGATGCTGAACGAGAAGGTCCGCAACGCGGCCCAGGACCAGGCGCGCAAGATGCTTGAAGAGGTGACCGGCGTGATGGCCGTGGTGGTCGCCACAACCGATGGCTTCGATATCGCCAGCGCCGTGACGCGGGACATCGACCCGGTGCGGGTGGCGGCGCTGGCGAGCTCGATCTCGGCCATCGGGGCCGTGGTGTCGCAGGAGGCCCGTCTGGGCCGCAACCGCAGCGTCACGATCAACACCGATGCCGGCTTTGCCTTTCTGAGCGCGGTCGGCCGCATGGACGTGAACCTCGTGGTGAACGTCATCGCCAACGAGCACGCCATCCTCGGGCAGGTCGCCTATCGTTCAGTCGAGTTCGTCAAGGTACTGGAAGCCGCGTGAACACGCAGCACGTTTCCGCCGAACTGGCGAGCATGGCCAATACACCGGGCGTGAACGCCTGTGCGCTCGTCGATTCGGCCACGGGCATGGTGTACCTGTCCGCCGGCACCCACCCCCAGATTGATTCGATCGCCGAGGCGGCGAGCGACTACTGGCGCCTGCACGAGCGCAGCGGCAGCCCCTTCCTCAACATGGGGCCGCTGCAGGCGATCTCGATGATCCACAAGGACGGTGTTTTAAGCCTGATGCCGTGCGGCAAGGGTATCGTAATGGCGACTTTGTCCGAGCGCATGGCGCTGGACATGGCCGACTGGTTCAGGAAGGTCGGCCGGCTCGGCCGATTAATAGGCCAAGGATGAATTCAATGGACACGGGGACGGTGGCGCGCATGTCTTTCCTGTATCCCCTTTCAGAGCATGCGCGTGAGGACTTACCAACATGGCTACCATCAAACAATCTCTCGACGAACTTCTGACACTGGACGGGGCGCTGTGCGCTGCCGTCGTCGACTCCTCCAGCGGCATGATGCTGGGCTCGGCCGGTACAGGGGTGGACCTGGAAGTGGCCGCTGCCGGCAACACGGAAGTCATGCGCGCCAAGCTCAAGACCATGCGTTCGCTGGGCCTGAACGACGTGATCGAAGACATCCTGATCACGCTGGGCAAGCAATACCACCTGATTCGCCCGCTCTCGCGCAAGGAAGGTGTTTTTATCTACTTCGTACTGGACAAGGCCAAATCCAACCTGGCCATTGC
>NZ_JBFUBD010000208.1:0-4906 GCF_056405935.1 Polaromonas sp. P1_E3 | reverse complement strand
GGTTCCTGCAGGGCCTCAGCCCTCGCGCCGGCATCGCCATCATGCGGGCCGCCAGGGCCCAGGCCTTCCTCGGTAAACGGGACTACGTGGCGCCGGATGATATTGCCGCCGTACTGCCGCAAACCGCCGCGCACCGGCTCATCCCGGTCAGCGACGCCGGGCGCGGCTCTGCGGAGCAGGTGCGCGCCATGCTCGACGCCGTTCCCYTTCCCTAACGGCGGGGCACGCCCGAAAAGCGCATGGCCATGACGGCATCCTTTCCCAACCCCCTGGCATTCATCCGGGGGCGCTTCCAGAAGTGGTGGCAAAGCAAGCTGCCTTTCACCGACAGCGTGACGCTGACCCAGCGCAATGTGTACATCCTGCCTACACGTCCGGGCTTGATGCTGGGCGTGACACTGCTGGTGCTGCTGGTGGCGTCCATCAACTACCAGCTCAACCTGGGTTACCTGCTGACCTTTTTGCTGGCCGGCAGTGCCTTGGTCGGTATGCACGTCTGCCACGGCACGCTGCGCGGTCTTGCTATGAATTTGGTAGCACCTCCCGCGCATTACGCGGGCGCTACCGCCGCATTTGACGTAAAACTCATGAACGCCAGGGGCACCACGCGTCACGGCATCGGGCTCAGCGTGCTGAATCCGCATGATGTTGACGCCCAAAAAACCCCAAAAAAAGGCAACGAACAGCACTGGGTATGGACCGATGTGCCGGCGCAGGGCAGCAGCGTGGTGCAGGTGGCCTTTACGCCGCACAGCCGCGGCCTGCACCGGCTGCCGGCGCTGACCGCTGAAACCCGTTACCCCCTGGGCACCTTTCGCGTCTGGACGGTATGGCGCCCGGCTGCCCAGATCCTGGTCTATCCGCAGCCCGAAGCCCACCCGCCACCGCTGCCGCCCGGCGAACCCCGCTCCGGCGGCGCAGCGGCCGCCTTGCGGGCCCAGAGCACGGGTGAATTCGATGGCGTACGCGGCTACCGGCGCGGCGATCCCATGAAGCTCGTGGTCTGGAAGAAAGCCGCCAAGGCCGATGAGCAAGGCAATGGCCTGGTCGTGCGCGACACACAGCAAGCCCAGCGGCATGAACTCTGGCTGGACTTCATGAATGCGGGCTCTGCGGGTGTTGAACAGAAACTTTCACGACTCTGTGCCTGGGTACTGATGGCCGACAAGCTTGCGCTGGACTATGGTTTGAGGTTGCCTTCGCTGGAGATCAAGCCTGCCAGTGGGGAGGCGCATAAACGGCTTTGCCTGGAGGCGTTGGCGGTATGTTGAGGGTTTCTGGTTTTGTCCGACGGGTGAACGTTTTGCCTGGTTCTGCTGGCCGGGGGTTGCCCGGCTGCAACTCACTTTCTTTTGCTTCGCCAAAAGAAAGTAAGCAAAGAAAAGGCGACCCTGGTTCCTGCGTCCCCTGCGCTTCGCTGCGGGGCAACCTGTGGTGCTCGGTCCAGACGGGGTCAAAAACAACTCGCTTCGCTCAAACAAGTTTTTGCCCTGATCCGTCTGGCCCTGCGCTCCTCGGCGCATACACAAGGGGCAATCGGGATCGGGGACCAATACCAACAAGTACTCGCCATGGCGAGTACTTGTTTCTTCAGGTATTCGGGTTCTTGTATTCGGTTGTTGGTATTTCTTTTCCCCACCCCTTGTGGATGCGCCGAGGAGCGCAGGCTCAGGCGGATCAGGGATCGCGATTGTCTGAGCCGAAGGCGAGTTCGAGCGAGACCCCGCCTGAGCCGAGCACCGCAGGTTGCCCCSKAGCGMAGCGCAGGGGTCGCAGGAACCAGGGTCGCCTTTTCTTTGGTGACTTTCTTTTGGCGAAGCAAAAGAAAGTTACTTGCCGCCGGCAACCCCGGCCCCGGAATTCAATCCACCTCAGCGCCCTTACAACAACGAGGCCTCGACAGGCTCAGCCCGAACGGGGAGGGGAACCCCCATGCTGACCCGCCTCAAAACCCTACCCCGCGAGGCCCGCGACACCCTGTTCCTGCTGCTGGTCATCGCCTGGGTGTTGCTGCCGCAGGTGGGCAACCTGCCGCTGTGGTGCAGCGCACTCGCCAGTGCCGTGCTGGTGTGGCGCGGCTGGCTGGCTGTGCAGGCGCGTCCGCTGCCGGGCAAATGGTGGCTGCTGGCACTTCTGGCCCTCACCATTGGCGCCACGCTGATGACGCACCGCACCCTGCTGGGCCGTGATGCGGGCGTGACATTGCTGGTCGTGCTGCTGACACTGAAAACCCTGGAGCTGCGGGCCCGGCGCGATGCCTTTGTGGTGTTCTTTCTCGGCTTCTTCTGCATGCTGAGCAATTTCTTTTATTCCCAGTCGCTGCTCACTGCCTTCAGCATGCTGCTGGGGCTGATGGGTCTGCTGACCGTGCTGGTCAATGCCCATTTACCGGTTGGTAAACCGCCGCTGCTGCAAACCGCCAGAACAGCCGGCTGGATGGCCTTGCTGGGGGCACCCATCATGCTGGTGCTGTTTTTACTGTTTCCGCGACTGGCGCCTTTGTGGGGAGTGCCGAATGACGCCATGACTGGCCGCAGCGGCCTGAGCTCCAGCATGCAGGTGGGCAATATCGCCACCCTGGCACTGGACGACAGCGTGGCCATGCGCATCCGCTTTGAAGGCGGCAAAGCACCTCCCCAGCAGGACCTGTACTTTCGCGGACCTGTGCTTTCAAACTTCGACGGACGCAACTGGCAGCCCCTGCGCCCCTTTCTGCCATCGCGCTATGCGCTTCCCGCCAATCTGCAGGTGGCCGGTGCCCCGGTCAGCTACGAGGTCACCCTGGCGCCCAACAACCGCCCCTGGATCTTCGTCATGGAAGCGGCGCCGGACAGCCCAAGCCTGCCGGGTTACCAAAGCGCCATGGACGCCGACCTCCAGTGGTTCACCAACCGTCCGATTACCGACCTGGTGCGCTACAAGGCCCAGAGCTACCCGATCTTCAGGCACGGGCCGCGCCAGCAGGTGATCGGGTTGCAGGAGTTTGTGGCGCTACCGCCCGGCTTCAATCCCCGCACGCTGGCGCTGGCAGCCGAGATTCGCCAGGACCCGCGTTATGCAGTGGCCACTGCCCGCATGCTGGTGCAGGTCGCGCTGGAACGCCTGCGCACCGGTGGCTACGTTTACACGCTGGAGCCGGGCGTGTACGGCCAGCACACTGCCGACGAGTTCTGGTTTGACCGCAAGGAAGGTTTTTGCGAGCACATCGCGTCGGCCTTTGTCGTGCTGATGCGGGCCCTCGACATTCCGGCGCGCATCGTGACCGGCTACCAGGGTGGCGAGCCCAACAGCGTTGACGGCTACTGGGTGGTGCGGCAAAGCGATGCACACGCCTGGGCCGAAGTGTGGCAGGCCGGCGAAGGCTGGGTGCGTGTGGACCCGACCTCGGCCGTGGCGCCGGGGCGAACCGGGGCTTTCCAGCGCCTGGCCGCGCCGCAAGGCGTGGTGGCGCAGGCCCTGGGCAATTTAAGCCCAACCCTGACTGCGCAGTTGCGCGCCACCTGGGAGGCTATCAACAACAGCTGGAACCAGTGGGTGCTGAACTACACGCAAGGCAAACAGCTCAACCTGCTGAAAGACATCGGCTTTGAGTCTCCCAGCTGGGAAGACCTGAGCTACGTGCTGATCGGTATCGTCGTGCTGGCAGCGCTCGCCGGCGCCGCCTGGACGCTGTGGGACCGTGCCCAGCACGACCCCTGGCTGCGCCTGCTGGCCCGCGTACGCAAACGGCTGGAAAAGGCCGGCATCCACAGCACCCCCGCCACCTCGCCCCGGCAGCTGGCGCTGGAGGTGCTGAGCCGCCACGGGGCACAAGGCCAGGCCCTGCATGACTGGTTGATGCGCCTCGAACACCTGCGCTACGCCGCCGTGCCGGCAAACAGCGCAAAGACAGCGCAGGAACTTCACACGCTCAGGCAGGCGTTCAACCGGCTCGCCTGGCCCGCTTAAAATCGGACCAGCCCTMCCCGCTCACTCCCCGTCATTCGATCACTCTCCTTCATGCGCCTTCAACGTCTCGGATTTGCTCTCCTTTTGATAGCTGCTTGCGCCGGATCAGCCTGGTCTGGCGAGGTAATCACTATCAAAAAGCGCGTGGCCGCGAAAGCAGCACCGGCTCAAGGGCCGCTGTATTCGACCCGCCCCGAAGCCATGCAGTTTGCCGACGACATAGCAGCACGCCGGGATCTCGACCCTGACTGGGTGCGCGATGCGATCGGCCAGTCGCGCTACAACGCCACCGTGGTGCGGCTGATGCAGCCGCCGGCCAAGACTTTCGTCAAAAACTGGCGCGTCTACCGCAGCCGCTTCATCGACCCGGTGCGCATCGAGGCGGGTAAACGATTCTGGCTGGAGAACCAGCAGACGCTGGAGCGCGCTGAAAAGGAATACGGTGTGCCCGCCGAAATCATCGTCGGCATCATCGGTGTGGAAACCATCTACGGCCGCGACACCGGCAGTTTTCGGGTGATGGACGCACTGACCACGCTGGCCTTCGATTTCCCTGCCAACCACCCGCGCGCCAAAGAACGCAGCGAATTCTTCAAGGGCGAAATCGAACAATTCCTGACCCTGCAACACCGGCTTGAGGCCAGCCCCTTCGACGCACGCGGCAGCTTCGCCGGCGCCATGGGCATGCCGCAGTTCATGCCTTCCAGCCGGGTCAAATACGCGGTGGACTTTGACGGCGACGGCAACATTGACCTGTCGGGCAGCCCGGCCGACGTGATCGGCTCGGTCGCCAGCTACTTCAAGGCCTTCAACTGGCAGCCCGGCATGCCCACACATTACCCCGTGAGCTTCGACAAAAGCCGGCTCGACATGGACGCCCTGATGGCGCCAGACATTTTGCCCACGTTCAGCGTTGAAAGCTTCACAGCCAAAGGCGCGGTATTAAACGGCCCCGCCY
>NZ_JBFUBD010000207.1:0-4972 GCF_056405935.1 Polaromonas sp. P1_E3 | reverse complement strand
GTTCACAAGGAGCCCCTCGTTGATAAAAAGTTAATCTGGTTGTCTCTAAAAAATATCTCCCGGGACACTGTCTGGGGGTGTCAGCGGGAGCGGCATGTGCAGTTTTCTGCTGTTACCAATTAGAGCCATGGACTTCTAACCTGTCAATACAGCAGCAAGTTTTTACAACGTGCGGAGGCGGATTCTAGACGGTTTTTCCGCCCTTTCACGGCTTAATCGTAAGCATGATGTGTAATTTTCATGCTTGACAAAAAGTGGCTTTATCAGCCCCCAAGAGCGGCCGCCACGGCCTTTCCAAGGTCCGCCGTTCCGGCTTTTCCGCCCAGGTCAGGCGTACGCGCCGCACCGCTTCCAGGGGCCAGTACCGCCTCAATCGCGGCGAGTATGCCGTCGTGAGCGTCCTTGTGCCCCAGGAATTCCAGCATCATCGCGCCGCACCATATCTGCCCGATGGGATTGGCAATATTGCGCCCGGCGATGTCCGGCGCCGAACCGTGCACGGGTTCGAACAGCGAGGGAAACTTGCGCTCGGGATTCAGGTTGGCGCTGGGCGCAATGCCGATGGTGCCCGTGCAGGCCGGCCCCAAGTCGCTCAGGATATCTCCGAACAGGTTGCTGGCCACCACCACATCGAAAAAGTCAGGGCGCTGCACAAAATGCGCGGTAAGGATATCGATATGAAATTTATCCAGACGGATGGCCGGATAGTTTTTCGCCATCTCTGCCACGCGTTCGTCCCAGTAAGGCATCGAAATGGAAATGCCGTTGGACTTGGTCGCACTGGTCAGGTGCTTCTTGGGGCGTGACTGCGCGAGCTCAAAGGCGAACTTCAGGACGCGGTCCACGCCAACACGGGTGAACACCGATTCCTGCAACACAAATTCACGGTCGGTTCCGGGAAAAGCCCGGCCGCCAATGCTGGAATATTCGCCCTCGGTGTTTTCACGGACGATGTAAAAATCTATTTCACCGGGCTGGCGCGCGCTCCCGTCGCGCCGCACCACCGGCGCAATGATGCCGGGCATCAGCCGCGCCGGCCGCAGGTTGATGTACTGGTCGAACTCGCGCCGGAACAGCAGCAGCGAACCCCATAGCGAGACATGGTCTGCAATTTTCTCGGGCCACCCGACGGCACCGAAGTAAATGGCGTCGTGCCCGCCGATCTGGTCCTTCCAGTTGTCCGGCATCATCTTGCCGTGCTTTTCAAAATAGTCCCAGCTTGAGAAGTCGAAATGGTCAAACTGCAGGTCAATGCCGTACTTGACGGCCGCGGCCTCCAGCACACGCACGCCTTCTGGCATGACCTCCTTGCCGATGCCATCTCCTGCGATGACGGCGATGCGTTTTTTCCCGGTGTTCCTGTTCATGATGTTTCCTTTGAATGGGTAGTTGACTCAGATTGACCCATGGAGGGCGGCTGGTTCGGATTTGAAGAAATGGAGTGCTTCTGCCAGCAGCAACGCCGGTGCTTCTTCCGCAATGTAGTGGCCGCAAGGCAGGTTCCGGCCCGAGACATTTTTAGCCCTGTCCTGCCAAAGGCTCACCACATCAAAGCATTGGCCTACCGCGCCATGGTCGCCCCACAGCACCCGCAGCGGCTGAGCCAGGCGCAGGCCGGCAGTGATGTCCGCGCGGTCGTGCACCAGGTCGACCGTGGCAGAGGCCCGGTAGTCTTCGCAGATACTTTGAGCGGTGCCGGGGATTTGCGCGCAGCGTTCGTACTCGGCCAGCGCGGCTGGCGCGAAAGCCGCCAGGCCCGCATGGCGTTTTCCCATCACATTGCGCACATACCGCACCGGATCCGACTCGATCAATGCTTCGGGCAAAGGCGGCGGCTGGATCAGGAAAAACCAGTGCCAGTAAGCGCGCGCAAAGGCATCCGTCGTGTTGTCATACATGGCCAGCGTGGGCGCAATGTCCAGCAGCATCAGCCGGTCAACCGCGCCGGGGTGATCGGCCGCAAGACGGTGCGCCACACGCGCACCGCGGTCGTGCGCGAGCACCTGGAACCGCTCAAAACCATGGTGGCGCATGGCCGCGACGGCATCCAGCGCCATCGCGCGTTTCGAATAGGCTTCATGCGCGGAGTCACCGGCAACCCGCGCGGAGTCGCCATAGCCGCGCAGGTCCATCATCACGACGGTGAAATTTTTCGCGAGCTCTGGGCCGACGAGGTGCCACATCGCATGGGTTTGCGGATGCCCGTGCAGCAACAGAAGCGGCATCCCGGCCCCTCCCCGCAGGGTGTGCAGTTGGCCGGCAGGGCCGTCGACGTCACACGAAACAAAATTCTCAAACATCAATTTTTCTGTCTTGGTTCAAATTCAGGGTCATCCTGGGGCATCTCGGGTGGCCGGTTTTGACGGCATCGCCTGAACTTTGAACGATTGCCGGAGCCCTGCATGATTTTGTAGAACAGCGGCATTCAATGCAAGCAATAATCAGGCAATCAATTATTTCCAAAAAGGAACTAATCAATGGATCGCAGTGACCTGGAACTGGTGCTTGCCGTTCGCGACCATGGGAGCCTGGCGGCCGCCGCGCAAAGCCTGGATGTTGCGGCGCCGGCAGTCACCAAGCGGCTTGCCGCGCTGGAGGCCAGGCTGGGCCAGCGGCTGTTCCAGCGCACGACACGGCGCGTCAGCCCGACGGCCGAAGGTGAAACCGTCTGTGCGCGCGCCACCCTGCTGCTGCAGGGCTTCGAGGCACTTGAAGCGGAGCTCCAGGAGCGAAAAGCAGAGCCCACCGGGCTGATCCGGCTCGCCGCAACTTTTGGGTTCGGCCGCCTCTGGCTGGGACCCGCGCTGGCGCAGTTCCAGGAGCGTTACCCGCGTGTCGAAATACAGCTGGAGCTCACCGAGCATTTGCCTGATCTCGCACTGGACGGCTACGACGGCGCCATCTGGCTCTGGTCGATACAGGGCCGGCAGGCAGCGCAGTGGGTGTCGCGCCGCCTTGCCCGCAACCAGCGCATTTTGGTGGCCTCACCCCGCTACCTCAAGCAGCGTGGCGCACCTGACAGCCCCGAGGCCTTGCAGGATCACGCCTGCCTGATCGTTCGCGAAAACGGCAATGCCCCGGGGCAGCGCTTTGACGTGTGGCCGCTGCACAAGGACCGCGACAAAACACCCGTGCGCGTTCGCGTGCATGGCCCGTTGGCCAGCAACTCAGGGGAGCTGGTGCGCGACTGGTGCCTGGAAGGCCGCGGCATCATGCTGCGCAGCCTCTGGGATATCGCACCGCACCTGGCATCAGGCAGGCTCGTGCGCGTGTTGCCGGCTTACTCGATGCCCGATGCCGACATTCATTGGCTGGCACCTTACCGCACAGGCCAGCCGCGCCGCATCCGGCTGCTGATTGACCATCTGGTCGCACAGTTTGCGGAAGCTCCCTGGAAAACTACCCTGCCGCCGGCTTCGCGGCCCGCACCACGAGGCTCACGCCCAGCGCCGTGAGCGCGGTCCCGGCAATCGTGCTTAGCGTAATCGGTTCGTCAAACAGCAGCCATGCCATCAGGGCCGTCGTTGGCGGAACCAGATACAGCAGGCTGGTCACGGCTGTTGCCGCGCCACGCTGGATCAAAAGGTAAAGCAGAGAGCTTCCTCCGAGCGTGAGCACGAGCACCGACCACGCCATGGCGCCCAGAACCTGGTGGTTCCAGGTGATCGCTTCAGTTTCAAACAGCGCAAGCGGCAGGGTCACCACGAAAGCCGCGGCCAGCTGAATGGCGTTGGCACTGCGCACATCCGCAGGTTTCACAAACCTCTTCTGGTAGAGGGTTCCCGCGGTGATGCTGAACAACGCGAAGACCGTGCACGCCAGTGTGAGGGACGTTACTTCATGGCCCGAGCCAAACTTGCGCGAAACCACCAGTAACAGCCCGCCGAGCCCGAGCGCCAGGCCGGCCCACTGGCGCGAAGTGACCCTGGCCTCGCCGCCAGTTACCCCGGGCGTGGAAATCCACGAAACCCAGAGCGCAGTCAGAACAGGTTGAAGCCCGACGATAAGGGCCGTCAACCCGGAACCCATGCCCGACTTCACGGCAATCCAGACGCCACCCAGATAAGCGGCGTGCATCAGCACACCGGTGACGGCCAGATGCAGCCATTGCACCCGACCTCGCGGCCACGCTGCGCGGCCCAGCACGATCCAGACAAGAAAGCAGAGTATCGAGAGAAGAAAGCGGATCGCCAGGAAAGTCAGCGGCGGCGCATAGGGCAAGCCGTACTTGGCGACGATAAAGCCGGTGCTCCAGATCAGGACGAACACGGCGGGCATGGCCCGGATCAGCGCACCGGGTGACGAGGTGGAGCTCAAAACTTCAGTTTCAGGGCAGCAACGCTATTTGGCCCTGGCCCGGATTTCCGGAATGGCTTTTTGCAGGTAATAAATCATGGACCACACCGTCRGGATGGCGGAGATCCAGATCAGCCATGTACCCCACAGATGCGTGTTGATCACGCCGAACAGCACGCCATCGAACAGCAGGAAAGGGATGGCAATCATTTGCACCGTGGTCTTGACCTTGCCGAGCATGTGCACGGCCACACTCTTGGTCGCGCCAATCAGGGCCATCCATTCACGCAGTGCGGAAATGGCGATCTCGCGGCCAATGATGATGAGCGCCACAAACACATCGGCACGCTGCAGGTGCACCAGTACCAGCAATGACGCGCAGACCAGGAACTTGTCGGCCACCGGGTCGAGGAAGGCCCCGAAGGAAGATGTCTGGTTCAGCTTGCGCGCCAGGAAGCCGTCCAGCCAGTCGGTGGCGGCAAACACCACAAACATCACGGTGGCGATCAGGTTGCGCTCGGCAGGTGCAAGGTTCAGGTAGAACACCCCCACGATCAGCGGAATCGCAACGATGCGGGTCCAGGTCATCAGCGTGGGAATGGTCAGAAACTTTCACCGCTGCTGGGCATGATGTGGTTGTGAAACGCACCGCCGAGTTCAGGCTCGTTGCGAACGC
>NZ_JBFUBD010000206.1:0-4975 GCF_056405935.1 Polaromonas sp. P1_E3 | reverse complement strand
CGCAAGCAGCTACCAAAATAATAGCAAGAGCAATATGGAGACAAGCATGCAAGCAAGCAGCGCAGACCATTCGGCAAGCCCACCACGGGTAACCATTCCGCGCAATTACAACGCCGCACACGACCTGCTGCAGCGCAATGCCGGCCGTGCGGGCAAGGCCGCCTTCATCGATGCCACCACCGGCGAGGCGCTGACTTACGGCGAACTCATCGACCAGGCCCACCGTTTTGCCAACGCCTTGCGCGCCCAGGGGGTTGCCCCTGAAAGCCGCGTGCTGCTGGCCATGCTGGACACGCCGCAATGGCCCGTCGCTTTCCTCGGCTGCATTCTTGCGGGTGTGGTGCCCGTGGCGGCCAACACCCTGCTCACCCCTCCCGACTTCGAGTTCATGCTGCGCGACTCGCGGGCGCAGGGCCTTATCGTCTCCCATGCCCTGCTTTCGGCCTTTGAGCCGCTGCTGGAAAAAATCGACACACTGAAAACCGTGATCGTCGCCGGCATTGAAGAATCCCCGTCATATCCAACGCTGGCTGGCGTCCTGCGTGCGCAAGCAGCTACCAAAACCATAGCAGACACCTGCGCCGATGGCGTCTGCTTCTGGCTCTATTCCAGCGGCTCGACCGGTGCGCCCAAAGGCACCGTGCACCTGCACAGCCACCTGATCCAGACGGCCGAACTGTATGGCCGCGGCGTGCTGGGCATCCGGGAAGACGACGTGGTGCATTCCGCCGCCAAGCTCTTTTTTGCCTACGGCCTGGGCAACGCGCTGACTTTTCCCATGAGTGTGGGCGCCACCACAGTGCTCCTGCCCGCACGGCCCACGCCCGCTGACGTGTTTGCCTTGCTCAAAAAATACCAGCCCACGATTTTTTATGGCGTACCCACTTTGTATGCGGCCCTGCTGGCCGATCCGGCCCGGCCGGCGAAGTCCGAGTTGCGTCTGCGCGTRTGCACCAGCGCSGGCGAAGCCCTGCCCGCYGARATCGGSAAAAAATGGACCGCGCAGTATGGCTGYGAAATCCTGGATGGCATCGGCTCCACCGAGATGCTGCATATCTTTCTAAGCAACCGTCCCGGCCAGGTGCGCTACGGCACAACCGGTCAGGCCGTGCCAGGTTACGGGCTGCGCATCATCGGCGACGACGGGCGTGAATGCGCTGACGGGGAAATCGGAGAGCTGCAGATCAGCGGGCCCAGCGCGGCCATCATGTACTGGAACAACCGCGCCAAGACCAAAGCAACCTTCGCCGGCGAATGGACCAAGAGCGGCGACAAGTACACCCGCGACGCTGACGGCTACTACACCTATGGCGGACGCAGCGACGACATGCTCAAGGTCGGCGGCATTTACGTCTCGCCGTTTGAAGTCGAAGCCTGCCTGATGACACACCCCGCCGTACTGGAAGTGGCGGTGATCGGTGTGGCCGACGCCGACGAGCTCGTCAAACCCAAGGCCTATGTGGTGCTCAAGGCCGGGCAGGCCACCACCGTGGACGAACTCAAGGCCCATGTGAAGCTGCAGCTTGCACCCTACAAATACCCGCGCTGGATTGAATTTGTGAACGAGCTGCCCAAGACGGCCACCGGCAAGATCCAGCGCTTCAAGCTGCGCCAGCCGCACTGACATGGAGAACCCCGGGAAGCAGACATCCGGAAAATACCCTGCGCCCGAGGGCCAGAAAAATGCGCGAACCGGGCACGGGTATTGCTTTAGGCATAAACAATTTAATCTTCAATCTCGGGTTTTACACTAGGGCTGCATACACAACGCACGCTTACTATTCGTCTCACTGTCTTCAGTCTCAACCAGGAGCTATTCCATGACTTCACGCCGACTTGTATTGACCCGCAGTGCTGCCGTTATCGGTGCCGCTTCCACCGGCCTCCTGCTGCCCGAAATCGTGCGTGCGCAGTCCGCCAAGGTGCGTGTGGGTTTCATGCTGCCCTATACCGGCACCTTCGCCCAGCTCGGCGTCGCCATTGAAAACGGCTTTCGCATGGCCATCAACGAACAGGGCGGCAAACTCGGCGGCCGCGAGATCGAATACTTCAAGGTCGACGACGAGTCCRAACCTTCCAAAGGCATTGAAAACGCCAACAAACTGGTGCAGCGCGACAAGGTCGACGTACTCGTCGGTACGGTGCACTCGGGCGTGCAGATGGGCATCCAGAAAGTCGCCCGCGACTCCGGCGTGCTGAGCCTGATCCCCAACGCCGGCGTGCACGCCGCCACGCGCAGCCTGTGCGCGCCCAATGTGTTCCGCACGTCTTTCACCAACTCGCAACCCACGCGCGCGCTGGGCAAAGCCATGGTTGACCGCGGYCACAAAAAGGCTGTGTGGATCACCTGGAAATACGCCGCAGGCGACGAGGCCTTTGAAGGCTTCAAGGAAAGCTATACCGCCGCGGGCGGCACCATCGTCAAGGAGCTCGGCCTGCCCTTCCCGCAAGTCGAATTCCAGGCCTTGCTGACCGAGATCGCCGCGCTCAAGCCTGACGCCGTGGCCTGCTTCTTCGCCGGTGGCGGCGCAGCCAAATTCATCAAGGACTACGCCGCCTCGGGCCTGAAGGAAAAGATTCCCCTGTACGGCTCCGGCTTCCTGACCGAAGGCGTGCTCGAGGCCGCCGGCCCCGCGGCCAACGGCATTATCACGACCATGCACTACAGCGACTCGCTGCCAACGCAGCGCAATGGCCAGTTCCGCCTGAGCTACGCCAAGACCTTCCGGCTGCAGCCCGACGTTTACGCCGTGCAGGGCTACGACACCGGCCTGCTGCTGATCCAGGGCGCCAACGCGGTGAAGGGTGACCTGAGCAGCAAGCCGGCGCTCTACAAGGCCCTGGAAGGCGCCGTCATCGACAGCCCGCGCGGCAAATGGACCATGAGCCCGTCGCACAACCCGGTGCAGGACATGTACCTGCGCGTGGTCGAGAACAAGGAAAACAAGGTGATCGGGATTGCGGCCAAGGCCTTGGCCGACTCAGGCGCCGGCTGCAAGATGGCCTGATCGCTTTAGTTTCAGCGCAATGGGAGGTCTAAGGCCTCCCATTTTTTTGAACCAAGCTGGCACAGACCATGCTGACGGGTCTTTAGCAATGCTATCTTCACGCCCATGACGCTCACTACCTACCTCCTCTACGTCGCAGCAGTTGCCCTGCTGATCCTCACGCCCGGCCCGACCATGCTCATGTGCATGACCAATGCCCTCAACCATGGCCCGCGCAAGGCTATGACTTCAGTTGCCGGAAGCGTCAGCGCGGTGCTGTGTGTGATGCTGCTGTCGGCCATGGGACTAGGCGCGTTGCTGGCAGCTTCTGAAACCGCCTTTACCGTAGCCAAGGTGATTGGCGCGGCATATCTGATCTGGTTGGGGATCAAGACCTTCCGCAGTGAAGCGGCTGTCTTTGACTCTGCCGCCAGCGAAGCGCCAGCCCAGCGCCGCTCGTTTTTCCTGCGCGGCTTCCTGGTCGGTGCCAGCAACCCCAAGGCGGTGTTGTTCTTCGCGGCCTTCTTTCCACAATTCCTGAATCCGGCCGCGCCATTCGTGCCGCAGTTCGCCATCCTCGCCCTCACCTTCATGGCCTTTGAGTTCACGGTGCTGACCTGCTGCGCGCTGGGCGTGGCACGCATCGCGCCGCTGCTGCGTTCGAGCCGGGCCGTGCGTTGGTTCAACCGCGTCTCGGGTGGCCTCTTTACCCTGATGGGCAGTCTCTTGCTATTCACACGCCGGCATACATGAGCCCCCACGTTCGCTCACTTCGTGTAGCTCTCTGCCCCCCGAGGGGGCCGCTGCGCCTGCGGCCCGGCAAAGCCGGTTCCGCGGCCCCTGCTGGCTGGAATCGCCTCCAAGGTCTCGCGTCTGATCTCACTCCTCGCCCACCTCATTCACGGATATCGACTCTCTAAACCGCCCATGGATTTAGCCAACTTCCTCATCCAGCTGCTCAACAGCGTCCAGTACGGCCTGCTGCTGTTCATGCTGGCCGCCGGCTTGACGCTGATTTTCGGCATCATGGGCGTGGTCAACCTGGCCCATGGCAGCTTCTATATGCTGGGCGCCTACCTCGCCTGGTCGCTCAGCACGCTGACGGGCAGCCTCACACTGGCCATCCTGCTGGGTGCAGTGCTGTCGGTCGTCTTCGGATTGGCTCTGGAGTGGTTGCTGTTCAGGCACTTCTACAAGCGCGACCACCTCGACCAGGTGCTGCTGACTTTCGGCCTGATCTATATCTTTGAAGAAGTGCGCTCCATTCTTTGGGGCGACGATGTTCACGGCGTCACGATTCCCGACTTGCTGAGCGCCTCGGTCCCGCTGACCGATAACCTTTCTTACCCCGTCTATCGTCTCTTCATGTCGGGCGTGTGCATTGCGCTGGCGCTGGGCCTTTATTTCATGATCTCCAAAACCCGCCTGGGCATGAAGATTCGCGCCGGTGCCTTTAACCGCGACATGGCCGAATCGCTGGGCATCAACATCAAGCTGATCCACGCCGTGGTGTTCGCGCTGGGCGTGGGCCTGGCGGCGGTGGCGGGCATGATCGCCGCGCCCGTGGCCAGCGTCTATCCCAACATGGGCTCGCAAGTGCTCATCATGTGTTTTGTGGTGGTGGTCATTGGCGGTATCGGCTCGGTGCGCGGTGCACTGATTTCCGCCTTGCTGGTCGGCCTGGTCGACACCATTGGCAAGGTGCTGCTGCCTTCGATGGCGGGCATGCTGGTTTATATGTTGATGGCCGCTGTCCTTTTGTGGAAGCCAGAAGGACTCTTTAAACAATGAATTCCATGGCCCCCACGCTYGTCACTTCGTGTACWKCGCTGCCCCCCGAGGGGGCGCTGCGCCTGCGGCCCGGCAAAGCCGGTTCCGCGGCCCCGGCCTGGAGGGGAAAAGCCTCCACACATCCAGTTCAGTTATCGGCTAAAGCGCTATGAGTTCAGCCAAATCCAATCTCGAAATCCTGCCGCGCGGTGTGCAGG
>NZ_JBFUBD010000205.1:0-4978 GCF_056405935.1 Polaromonas sp. P1_E3 | reverse complement strand
TCGCCAGGTTGGCCACCATGGGCAGGCGGCTGGCGATGCCGCTTTTGCCGTAGGCGTTGAGTGCCATCTTGGCCGCGCCGCCCACCAGCCAGGGCGCCAGCAGCGAAGGGTAGTCGGTTGGCAGCAGGCCCTTCAGGCTTTGCATCGACGTTTTTACCTTGGCGGTCGATGCCATGATGGCGTTCATGCGCTTGAGCGGGTGCGCCAGCTGCGTGCCCAGTTCCACCAGGCTCATGCTGACCTGGTTGCCCAAATTGCTGGCGTCGGTGGCGCCGGCTTCGCGCAGCGACACCGGCATGGCGGCTACCAGCGATTTTTTCGGCAGGCTGTGATGCTGCGTGAGGTAGCTGCGCAACGCCGTGGAGCAGATCCACAAGACCACGTCGTTAAACGAGCCGCCCACCGCCTTGCCCATGGCCTTGCATTCAGCCAGCGGCAGGGTGGCCGTCACAAAGACGCGATCCGTGGTGATGCCGGTATTAAAAGGCGTTTGCGGCGCCAGCTTCATCGGCATTTTGGGTTTTACGCCTGTTGCCGAACTCGTGGTGGATTGCTTTGCCAGCGTGCTGCCAAAAGTGCTGGCCGCAGACGGCAGCGCCTTGGCCAGCTTGGCCAGCTGGCCCAGGGAGCTCGAAAACACCGAGCCGATCATCTTGCCCAGCTTCAGGTCAGCCTCGGTTTTGCGGCGGCGGGCAGGGTCGGGTGGCGGCACCTCGCGCGGTACCGGGTTGAAATCGAGCAGGGCATTGGCCAGCATCACGCCGCCTTTGCCGTCCAGCGCCGCATGGTGGATTTTCGAGAAAAACCCGGCCACCACCTTGCCGCCCTGCGATGCGGGCAGCTGGATGCGGTCAAAAATATAAAACTCCCAGAGCGGGAAATTGCGGTCGATGACCTCGCTGTGCAGTTGCGCGCACAGCTTGTGCACTTCGGCCAAAGTCATGGGCGCCGCCCCTTTTTTGGCGGAGTCCGCGCGGCGGATGTGAAAGTCGATGTCCACCTCGTCGGCGTCCACCCAGAGCGGGTGGCCCAGATCCAGCGGCATGAACACCAGCTTGCGGCTGAACACCGGCGCCAGGTGCATGCGTTTGGCAATATGCGTTTTTACGGCCTTGTGAAAGCTGCCCTTGAAGCCCGCCGGCAGTTCACACAGGTTGAGTGACCCCACATGCATGGGCATCTCGGGGGTTTCAAGGTAGAGGAAGGTCGCGTCCAGGCCGGTGAGGGATTTCATTGTTGTTGTCTCCGTGAGGGAGACATTAACCGAGCGGGACGGGTTGCGGCACTAGGGTTTGCCGTAGCGACGCCTGTCCCGTAAAGCGCAGCCCGGAACGCGCCAGCGCGGCAGGCCTCGCGCGTGCTGGTCACGCGCTCAGCATTCGCCGAGCATCCCCTGTTCGTCGTCGACGAGCCCGGCGACCGGTGTCGCCTTGGCCAGCGCCATCCAGACGCCCAGCGGCAGCTGCTGGCGCGTGCGCCGCGGTGCAGCCCTTGCGACGGCCAGGCGTGTGTTCTCCAGCACCATCACACCGCACTCCATCGGGACCTCGCTGGCATCGCCAATCGGCCGGCCCCTGGCGTCACAACCGAGCACATACCAGCATTCGCCCCCCAGGTCGAGGTAGGCGGCGCGTTTTTCGGGGCGGCGGAGGTCGCCCAGCAGGTCGGAGCGGTGCACCTTGATCTCGTGCACGATCGGCTCGACGTATTCCTGCACCGTGGTGTTGCGGATGGAAAACACGTCGGGCCGGGCGATGCACCAGCGGGCCTTGCCGCCTTCTTCTTCGGGCGGCAACTGGGCGCGCAAGCCCAGGCCGCGCCAGGTGATGCGGCCGGCACGCACCATTTCGCAGGCCACCTGCTCGACCAGGGCCTCATGCTTTGAATGCGCCGAGCGGTTGCGCACGAGCACGGTGGCCAGATAGGCCACCCCGGCATCGGTCACGCGCAGGGTCTCGTGGCCTGCAGGGCCGGCCACGCGCTGCAGCATGCCGGTGGCCAGCAGTTCGATCTCAAGCAGGTCCTGACAAGGCCAGCCGGCGGAGCGGTAGACCTCGCGCAAGCGCCGGGCGTGAGGGCGGCCCAGCGGGGGCGCGGAATCGGCAGTCTGTACTGCAGGGTTTTCGGGTGTAGCGGTCACGAAAGCGTTCATGGGGATAGCGGCTTGAGCCAGCGGCAGGGGGTCACCGGCGCCTTGAAACCGTCCGGAAAAGGGCGTGAAATACAGAGCTTAAATTAAGCCGGGGCTTAAGGGAAATGAGTCGTTGGCGCAATACTGGCGGGCGCAAGCAGCTATCAATACGATAGCGCTATAGTGCTTCCAGGCCGGCCGCAGGGCGCGGTGGTTATGCTGCGAAGTGGGCCGCCGGCGGTCAGGCGGCCCCGGGGCTCAAAGCGGGAGGATTTCAAACCGGGCGTTGTCCAGGTTGTCACCCAGCGGCCGCATCGCCGCCAGGAGCGCGTCGGTCTCGGCGTGTTGCCAGAGCGCAATGACCTGTTCTTCGGCCTCTGAGGCGTTTTCCAGTGGCAGGCCTTCGTGCAGCGTTTGCGTCAGCATGTAGGCCCGCAGCGAAGGCAGTACATATTCAGGGCCGCCCAATGCGAATTCGAGCGCCATGCGAAAACGCAGTTCGGCCGCCGCGCGCTCGTCGGCGGTCAGGGTCGGGCATTCGACCAGGGTGACGGTGTACGGGCGCTCATTGGCGAGGTTTTTGTTGCTCATGGAATTCCTTTGAACGGGCTTTATAGCAAATAACGTTTGCCCGTGTGGAGACAGGTATGACGAGGTTGCAGGTACGGGCGGGAACGTGGCCAGCGCGTGTTTTGCACAGAAAATTGATGGAAAGGTTCCTGCAGCCCAATATTGACAAGCGCAAGAAGCTATGAAAATCATAGCGCCTGCGGCCGCCACAAGCTCGTACTTACGCCGAGGTGCCCGGCGCAGCTTGCCTGAAAGGGCTGCGGCGTTCCAGGTCTTCCATGTAGTTGTCGATGCCGGCGCCTTCGCGCGCCAGGAAACGCTCGACCGCATCGGCAAACGACGGGTGTGCCAGCCAGTGCGCACTGGTGGTTTTGACGGKCAGCAGGGCGCGGGCCATTTTGTGCTCGCCCTGCGCGCCGCCTTCAAAGCGCTGGTAACCGTGCTCTATGCACCACTGCAGCGGCTGGTAGTAGCAGGCCTCAAAGTGCAGGCAGTCGACGCGGGCAAGGGCGCCCCAGTAGCGGCCGTAGGCGACCAGGGTCTGCTTCGCCGTGCCTTCCCCGGCGTGATCTCTTTCAGGACGGGCGCTGACGGCGACCAGGCTTGTCGCGATGGGCCGCCGCTGGCCGTCGCCGTTGTGTTCGGCCACAAACAGCAGCCAGTTCTCCGGCATGGTGTCCTGCATGCGCTGGAAGAAGTCGCGGCTGAGGTACGGCGCATTGCCGTGCTCGTAGTAGGTGCGCTCGTAGCAGCGGTAGAAAAAATCCCAGTCGGCGTTGCTGATGTCTTTGCCCAGCGACCAGCGGAAAGTGATGTTTGCCTCGGCGACCTTGCGGCGCTCCTGGCGGATTTTTTTGCGTTTCTCCTGGCTGAGCGACATCAGGAAGTCGTCGAAGTCGCGGTAGCCGACCTGGCGTTCCGCCGACAGGCCGCCCTTAGGCGGAACTGCCCCCTCGGGGGGCAGCGAGGACACGCCAGTGCCGAGCGTGGGGGCACTGTTATCAGTCCAGTGGAACTGGACTGTATGACGCAACATTAATCCCGCTTCTTCGCAGGCCGCCAGGTCTTCATCGGCGGTAAACAGCAGATGCAGGGATGAAAGGTCTTCCTCCGTGCACCAGGCCACCAGGGCCTTGACCAGCAGGCTGCGTTCGTCGGCAGTGCGGGCCAGCAGGCGGGCGCCGGGTACGGGGGTGAAGGGCACGGCGACCAGTGCCTTGGGGTAGTACTCAAGCCCATGCTGCTGGTAAGCGTTGGCCCAGGCGTGGTCGAACACGTATTCGCCGTAGGAATGCTCCTTGAGGTAAAGCGCGCAGGCGCCTGCCAGTACCTTGTCCTGCCAGAGGGTGACAAAACGCGGTGTCCAGCCGGTTTCGGGCGTGGCGCTGCCGCTTTCCTGCAGCGCGGCGAGGTATTCGTGGCGCATAAAAGGGTTCGCGGGCTCGCCCGGGCTTTGCGCCGCCAGCAGGGCGTTCCACTCGGCCGCATTCACCTCCAGCGGCGAATTCAGCACGCGAATGACATAATCGTTTGAGTTCTTTTTCACGTGTTTTCGGGGTTCTACTTCAACATGCCACTCAAAATCTGCGTTGCCCAATTGAACTATTGCGTCGGCGATATGCCGGGTAATGCGCAAAAGATCATCGACGCTGCCCGCACGGCCTACGAGGGCGGCGCCCGGCTGCTGCTGACGCCCGAGCTGGCCATTTGCGGCTATGCGGCAGAAGACCTCTTTTTGCGCCCTTCGTTCATCCAGGCCTGTGATGATGCCGTGAATCGGGTGGCCCGCGAGCTGGCCGGGTTAAAAGGCCTGACAGTGGTGGTGGGCACGCCGACCCACGGCGACAACGGCAAGGGCCTGCGCACCAAAAGCGTCGAAGTGCAGCAGCGCCATAACGCTGCGAAGGTTCTTCGCGAAGGCCGGGTGATCGAAACCTACGCCAAGCGCGAGCTGCCCAACTACCAGGTGTTCGATGAGCGCCGCTATTTCACACCCGGGCAGGGCACCTGCGTGTTCCAGGCCGGGGAGGGCGATGATGCGGTTAGCGTCGGGTTGCTGATCTGCGAAGACGCCTGGTTTGAGGAGCCGGCACGCCTGGCCAAAGAAGGGGGGGCCGAACTGCTGGCTGTCATCAATGCTTCGCCGTTTCATGTTGGAAAAGGCGGTGAACGCGAGCAGATGATGCAGGCCCGGGCCCAGGCGACCGGATTGCCCCTGATTTATGCGCACCTGGTCGGCGGCCAGGACGAAATCGTGTTTGAGGGAGCCTCTTTTGC
>NZ_JBFUBD010000204.1:0-4997 GCF_056405935.1 Polaromonas sp. P1_E3 | reverse complement strand
GATGTGGACACCCGAAAGCCGCGCGCTGCGCCACATCTTCATGGCCGAGCGCGCCGCCTCCAAGATTCCCGACGTGCCGGAAGACACGCCCAAGCGCGAGATCAAGTCCGTTGCCGTCATTGGGGCCGGCACCATGGGCGGCGGGATCGCCATGAACTTCCTGAACGCCGGCATTCCGGTCAAGATTCTGGAGATGAAGCAGGAGGCGCTGGACAAAGGCCTGGGCATCATCAGCAAGAACTACGAAGCCCAGGTGAAGAAGGGCAAGCTCAAGCAGGACAAGTACGAGCAGCGCATGGACCTGCTCAGCACCACGCTGAGCTACGACGACCTCAAGGACGCCGACCTCGTGATCGAGGCCGTGTTTGAAGAGATGGGCGTCAAGGAGAAGGTCTTTAAAGAACTGGACCGTGTGATGAAGCCCGGCGCCATTCTGGCCTCCAACACCTCCACACTCGACGTCAACAAAATCGCTGGCTTCACCAAGCGCCCGCAAGACGTGGTCGGCCTGCATTTCTTCAGCCCGGCCAACGTGATGAAGCTGCTCGAAGTGGTGCGTGGCGCCAAGACCGGCAAGGACGTGCTGGCTACGGTGATGGCCGTGGGCAAGAAGATCAAGAAGACGGCGGTGGTCTCCGGCGTCTGCGACGGCTTTATCGGCAACCGCATGATCGAGCAGTACGGCCGCCAGGGTGGTTTCCTGCTCGATGAAGGCTGCACGCCCGAACAGGTCGACAAAGCCATCGAGAAATTCGGCTTTGCCATGGGCCCGTTCCGCATGGGCGACCTGGCCGGTAACGACATCGGCTGGACGATCCGCAAGCGCCGCTACACCGAAAAGCCGGACATGAAGTACAGCAAGACGGCCGACCTGCTCTGCGAAAAAGGCCGCTTCGGCCAGAAGACCGGCGCCGGCTGGTACGACTACGTGCCTGGCAAGCGCGACGCGATCCCGAACGCCGAAGTCGTCAAGATGATTGAAGACCACCGCAAGAGCCTGGGCATCACGCCGCGCAAGATTTCCGACGAAGAAATCGTGCAGCGCTTGGTGTATTCACTGGTCAACGAGGCCGCGCACATCCTGGAAGAAGGCATCGCCTCCAAGGCCAGCGACATCGACATGGTCTACATCATGGGCTATGGCTTCCCGGTCTACCGCGGCGGCCCCATGCTGTACGCCGACCAGGTCGGCCTCTTCAACGTGGTGCAAAGCATGAACCGCTTCGCCCAGAATCCGCTGGACGACGCCAAATTCTGGAAGCCCGCACCCCTGCTGGCCAAGCTCGCGGCTGAAGGCAAGACCTTCAACCTGTCCACCTAAGCCCAGCAGACCGCACAAATCAACGCCCCGATTCGGAGAATCCCATGACTTCAGCAGTAATCGTTTCCACCGCACGCACCCCCCTGGCCAAAAGCTGGAAGGGTTCCTTCAACATGACGCACGGCGCCACACTGGGCGGCCACGCTGTCGAGCACGCCATCCAGCGCGCCGGCATCGAAGCTGCCGAGGTCGATGACGTCATCATGGGCTGCGCCACGCCCGAAGGCGCCACGGGCGCCAACATCGCGCGCCAGATCGCGCTGCGCGCCGGCTGCCCGGTCACCGTGTCGGGCATGACCATCAACCGTTTTTGCTCCTCCGGCCTGCAGACCATCGCCACCGCAGCCCAGCGCGTGATTGCAGGTGAAGCCGACATCTATGTGGCTGGCGGCGTCGAAAGCATTTCCTGCGTGCAGCAGGAAATGAACACCCACATGCTGGCCGACACGTGGCTGGCCAAGAACAAGCCCGAGATCTACTGGAACATGCTGCAGACGGCCGAGCAGGTCGCCAAGCGCTACAACATCTCGCGCGACCGCATGGACGAATACGGCGCGCTGAGCCAGCAAAAGGCCACAGCCGCCCAGGCCGCCGGCCTGTTTGAAGCCGAAATCGCACCGATCACCGTGACGGCCGGCGTGGCCGACAAGGTCATGGGCCTCTCGACCAAACAGGTCACCGTGAGCAAGGACGAAGGCATCCGCGAAGGCACGACCAAGGAAGGCATCAGCGGCATCAAGCCGGCCATCCCCGGCGGCGTGATCGCGGCCGGCAACGCCAGCCAGTTTTCCGACGGTGGTGGCGCTGTGGTGGTCATGAACGAAACCCTCGCGGAAAAGAAGGGCCTCAAGCCCCTGGGCCGCTTCCTCGGCTTCGCGGTCGCCGGCTGCGAGCCCGACGAAATGGGCATTGGCCCGGTCTTCGCGATCCCCAAGGTGCTGGCCAAGCTGGGCCTGAAGATCAGCGACATCGACCTCTGGGAACTCAACGAAGCCTTCGCCGTGCAGGTGCTGTACTGCGCCGACAAGCTGGGTATCCCGATGGACAAACTCAACGTCAACGGCGGCGCCATTGCCGTCGGCCATCCCTACGGCGTGACCGGCCAGCGCCTGACCGGCCATGCGCTCATCGAAGGCAAACGCCGCGGCGCCAAGCGCGTCTGCGTGACCATGTGCATTGGCGGCGGCATGGGCGCAGCCGGCATTTACGAAGTCCTTTAAGCCGCCATGTCGTCATCGCACCGGTCCAGCTCGTTTCCGCGATGGCGTCAGGGCGCGGTGTGCTTGCTGCTGTCTCTGGCGGGCGGTGCCTGCCAGGCAGCACCGGCTGACGATACCGTTCCGATCATGCCCGGGCTTTTGGCCACGCCAGCTTACCGTGAGCACATCGTGGTCGGCTTAAAGCTCTGGCAGCAGGGCCACGAACTGACGCGCCGAAATATGTTGCTGCTGCGTTGTTCGGCGCTGGACCGCCAAGGCTTTCCGGCCCGGCCTGCGCCCGGCATGGTGGCGGTGGCGGACGCTGCGCGTGACTGGCTGAGCGGCCTGGATCGCCACGGCGTTCAGGGTGACACCACCGAAGCGTTGACGGTGCGGGTCAGCCGTCTGGCCGCGCAGGGCGCTTTCAGCCCGGCCCAGATCCATGCATGGAATGCGCTTCAAAGCTCTTTGCAAGGCCAGCGCGGCCTGGCGGTGGTCGCTGTCGCCAACGGCCTGGATCTGATGGCCGTCTCCCTCACCGACGTCAACAGCGGCAGGACATGGAATTGGCCCTTGGCCAAGGTGCGACGGCTGGCCGATGAGCTGAAGTTGCGCTCACCGCTAGACCAGGCGCTGGACGATGTGATTCCCGGCGGAAAGAATGCGTTTGCCAGCGCCAGCGAGGTGCCAGGCGTGACCCAGGGTGACGATCAGGTGCTGGACCGGCTTTCCGCTTCCACCGAGGCCCTGAGTCAGGCTTTTTTTGCCCGTCTTTCTCCGGAGGACCTGGCGGCCTATCGCCAGTTGCAGGCCAATGAGGTTTACGCCGGTTGGCCGGGAATCGCCTCGTCACTCATGGACTTTGCGTTGACAAAGGCATCCATCCCAATGATGCCGCCGCGCCGCGGCACTATCACGCCGCAGGACTTTTGCTCCAAGATGAAGTTTCGCAACTGCAGCGCGGACAGTCCCTTGTATCCGGCGCTTTTGGACTACCGCGCCAAGTTGGCTGAACTGATGGAAACCGATCAGCTGATGCAAGGCGCGCGCCGACTGGTTAAACAGATGCCGGAGGCGGGCTGTCCGTAAAGGCCACGCCTGTCGCCTGGCGCTACCAACGTTTCCGGAGCTTCCACGATGAGCCTCAGGCCCACCCTAGACTTCCTGCTTTACCAATGGCTGGACGCCGAGTCGCTGAACCAGCGGGCGCGGTTTTCTGATCATTCGCGAGAGACCTTTGACGCGGTGTTCGACACCTGCGAGCGCATCGCGCGCGAGAAATACGCACCTTTCAACCGCATAGTGGACACGCAGGAGCCGCACTTCGACGGCGAAAAAGTCATCCTGCCGCAGGCCACGCACGACGCGCAAAAGGCCTACGCGGCCTCGGGCATGCTCAGCGCCGCGCAGGACTATGAAGTCGGCGGCATGCAACTGCCTTACACCGTGGAGGCTGCAGCCAATGCCTTCTTCGCCATGGCCTCGGTCAGCATCGGCTCAGGCCTGCTCACTACCGGCAATGCCAACCTGCTAATGGTGCACGGCACCGACATACAGAAGGAAGTCTTCGCCAAGAACGAATTCTCGGGCCGCTTCTCCGGCACCATGTGTTTGTCGGAGCCGCAGGCCGGTTCGTCGCTCAGCGATGTGACCACGCGTGCGGTGCCTGACGGCGATGGCTTTGAGGCCGACCCGCTGGGTGCGCGGTACCGCCTCAAAGGCAACAAGATGTGGATCTCGGCCGGCGAGCATGAGCTGACCGACAACATCATCCACCTCGTGCTGGCCAAGATACCGGGGCCGGACGGCAAGCTGATCGCCGGCACGCGCGGCATTTCGCTTTTTATCGTGCCCAAGAAGATGGTCGATACAAAAGGCGAGCTCACCGGCGTGCGCAACGACGTGGCGCTGGCGGGCCTCAACCACAAGCTGGGCTGGCGCGGCACCACCAACACGCTGCTCAACTTTGGCGAAGGCAAATACCCGGTGGATGGCCAGGCCGGCGCAGTCGGCTACCTGGTGGGCAAGCCGCATGAAGGCCTGCGCTGCATGTTCCACATGATGAATGAGGCGCGCATCGGGGTAGGCACAGCCGCGACCATGCTGGGCATGGCGGGCTACTACGCCAGCCTCGATTACGCCAAAAACCGGCCGCAGGGCAGACCGGTGGGCGGAGGTTCCAAAAACGGCACAGGTGCCGTGGGCAAAGACGCTTCCCAGCCGCAAATCCGCATCATCGAGCACGCCGACGTCAAGCGCATGCTGCTGGCGCAAAAAGCGTATTGCGAAGGCGCGCTGGCGCTGGAGCTGTACTGCGCCCGCCTGGTCGATGAACACCACACCGCCGAAGCGCAGGCTGCCGACGACGCGCGCCTGCTGCTAGAAGTGCTGACGCCGATTGCCAAAAGCTGGCCCAGCGAATGGTGCCTGGAGGCCAATTCGCTGGCCATCCAGGTGCACGGTGGTTACGGCTATAC
>NZ_JBFUBD010000203.1:0-5000 GCF_056405935.1 Polaromonas sp. P1_E3 | reverse complement strand
CCCTCGAGGGGGGAACAGGCTACACGCAGTGAGCCTGGACGGGGGTGGCTTCTAGATCGCCCGGCGAAGCCGGTTCCGCGGCTCATGCTGGCCTGACCGGCTCGCTTCRCATCGCCTTTTCTGTCGCCTTACCGGGGTATCAGGGCAGCAGGCTTGCGGTGTTGTCTGACACCCGCCCTTGGCCCGCGCTGGTACTTTGAAGCATCGATTTCTGGAGCACCCATGGCAAAACCCAACACCAGCCCGACGCGCGCCAAGACCGGTGAAGGCGCGATTGTGCCGAATCCGCCCCATAGCGAGCCGGACGACGAAGCAGACGGCAACGATGCCAGCACCCTGATTGAAAACCCCGTCAAACCCACGGAACGTGGAACGGCCGGAACGCTCCGGCAGCACAGCTTTCCCGACGGCGGCGGCAGCGGCGGTGCGGAAGCTTTCCGGCGCACGCCTAGCCGGGGCAAACCTTCACCTGGCGTTTGACGTAGTTTGGCCAACCGCCTCCGATGAAGCTCGCGACCTTCAACGTCAACGGTATCAAGACGCGGCTGCCTCAATTGCTGGACTGGCTTGAGAAAGAGGTGCCTGACGTGGTGTGCCTGCAGGAGTTGAAGGCGCTTGACGGCATGTTTCCGCAGGCTGCGCTGCAGGAGGCGGGTTACGGCGCCTTGTGGAAAGGCCAGCGCTCGTGGAACGGCGTGGCGATTCTGGCCAGGGGCGAGGCGCCGGTTGAAATACGCCGTGAACTGCCCGGCGATGCGGCTGACGACCACAGCCGCTACCTGGAAGCCGCCGTAGACGGAATCATCGTGGCCTGCCTGTACCTGCCCAACGGCAACCCGCAGCCCGGCCCCAAGTTTGACTACAAGCTGGCCTGGTTTGAGCGCCTGCAGCGGCACGCGCTGGCGCTCTACGGTTCGGGCCACCCGGTTGCGCTGGCCGGTGACTTCAACGTGGTGCCGACCGACTTTGATATCTACAACCCCAAGTCCTGGCGCAAGGACGCGCTGTTGCAGCCCGAAAGCCGGGCGGCCTATGAAAAGCTGCTGGCCCAGGGCTGGGTGGACAGCCTGCGGCAGCTGCACCCGGACGAACGCATCTACACCTTCTGGGATTATTTTCGCCAGCACTGGCAGCGCAACGCGGGCTTGCGCATCGACCACATCCTGCTGAATGCCGAACTGGCGCCGCGCCTGAAAGCCGCCGGGGTAGACAGCTGGGTGCGGGGGGAGGAACACGCCAGCGACCATGCGCCGGTGTGGGTAGAACTGGGCGCGGCGAAGAAGAAGGCCGCCAAAGTAGCCAGGCCGCGAGCGGCGGCGGTGCCGCGCAAGAAGGCTTCGTGAGCCGACGCCGTTCCTTGTAGGCGTGCTACTAATTCAATAGCTGCTTGCGCACGTTCCTATTGGCCTAGCGGCTGTTTTTGATGGCAGTCGCGGCCTCGGTCACCAGCTCGGGGCCTTTGTAGATGAGGCCGGTGTAGATCTGCACGACGTCGGCGCCGGCCTTGATCTTGGAGACGGCGTCGGCGCCGCTCATGATGCCGCCCACGCCGATGATGGGAAAGCCTTTGCCGAGTGCCGCGCGCAGCTGGCCGATGACGCGGTTGCTGGCCTCCAGCACCGGGGCGCCGCTCAGGCCGCCGGCTTCTTCGGCATGGCGCAGGCCTTTCACGGCGTCGCGGCTCAGCGTGGTGTTGGTGGCGACGACGCCGTCCATGGCGTGGCGCTTGAGCGTGGCGGCAATCACATCGACCTGGGCTTCATCGAGGTCGGGGGCGATCTTCACAAAAATCGGCACGCGCTTGCCGTGCTGCTTTGCCAGCGCTTCGCGGCGTTCGGCGATGCGGCCGAGCAGGGCGTCCAGGGCCTCGTCGCTTTGCAGGGCGCGCAGGTTTTTGGTGTTGGGGCTGGAGATGTTAACGGTGACATAGTCGGCATGCGGATACACGCCGTCCAGGCAGGTCAGGTAGTCGTCGACGGCGTTTTCAATCGGCGTGGCGGCGTTCTTGCCGATGTTCAGGCCCAGCAGCAGGGTGTTTTGCGCGCCTTGCTTGCGCACGCTGGAGCGCTGCACATTGGCCAGAAAAGCGGCCAGCCCTTCATTGTTAAAGCCCAGGCGGTTGATGAGTGCGTTGGCTTCGGTCAGGCGGAACATGCGCGGCTTGGGGTTGCCGGGCTGGCCAAGAGGGGTGACGGTGCCGACTTCGACAAAGCCGAAACCCATGGCGGCCAGGCCATCGATGCAGCGGGCGTTTTTGTCGAGTCCTGCAGCCAGGCCCACGCGGTTGGAAAATTTCAGGCCGGCCAGCTCGACCGGGTCGCTGACCCGGCTGCCGCAATACGCCAGCGACAGCGGCGTGCCCTGGGTGCGCGCCAGCGAGGCCATGGTCAATTCGTGGGCGGTTTCAGGGTCAAGCCCAAATAAAAACGGACGGGCCAGGGCGTAGGGGAGCAGGGACATTGGATAATTCGGCTGTTGGCGATGAGGCGATGAACCACCCGGGCAGGCCGGGCATGAAGCCTGATTGTCGCAAAACCAGTTTCACCCCTGGCTACCCCCAGCATCCTTCAACACTTTCACAACCAAAGCCCATGACCCAAGCCATGACCCAAGACGAACTCAAAACCCTGGTCGGCCAGGCGGCCCTGCACTATGTGGAGGAAGGCAGCATTGTGGGGGTGGGCACCGGCTCGACCGTGAACAAATTCATCGATGCACTGGCCACCATGAAGGATCGCATTGCCGGTGCGGTGTCGAGCTCGGTCGCTTCGACGGAACGGCTGCAGGCGCTGGGTATCAAGGTGTTTGACGCGACGGAAGTGGACGAACTGGCGGTGTACATCGACGGTGCCGACGAGATCGACAACGCGGGCTATATGGTCAAGGGGGGCGGTGCGGCGCTGACACGCGAAAAAATCGTGGCGGCCCAGTCGCGCAAGTTCGTCTGCATTGTCGACGAGTCGAAGCTGGTGCAGGCGCTGGGCAGCTTTCCCTTGCCGGTCGAAGTGATTCCGATGGCTGCCAAACGCATTGCCCGGCAGTTTGCGGCCATGGGCGGCACGGCTACGCTGCGGCTCAAGGACGGCAAGCCGCTGGTCACCGACAACGGCCAGCACATCCTGGATGTGACCGGGCTGAAGCTCACCGACCCGCTGGCGTTTGAGTCCCTGGTCAGCCAGTGGCCGGGCGTGGTGACAGTAGGGGTGTTTGCCCACCAGAAGGCGCATGTCTGCCTGCTGGGTGCGCCGAGCGGGGTCAAAACGCTGGTGTTTTGACGCTGGCGCTTCAGGCCGCCGCTGGCGCTTCAGGCCGCCAGCTCTTACCTCTTTACGTCTGGGCTTTAACCCAATGCAAAACGCCGGGCTTGTACCCGGCGTTTTGCGTTGTTAGAGGCCTGGCTCAGAACTTGATGCCGGCGGGGTTTTCGTTGGGCGGCGGTGGCGCAGGGCGTGCGGGGCGGGGTGCGGGTGCGGTATTGCCGTTGGCTGTGCCTGCAGGGGCGCCGGCGGGGGCCGCTGCGATCGAGACGAGCGGTGTAGCCGCCGGACGCCGATAGCTTGGGGGCAGGGCTGAAGTTGCCGGGTAGCCCGCTGCATTCAGGTATTGCGTCCACGCTGCGTCGGAAAACCCTTTGAGTTGCTGGCCCCCGATGGTGAGAAAGGGAATGGTGGCGTCGCCGCTCAGGCGCTGCAGCGCTGCGCTGTCTTCAGGGGTCGTGACGGTTTTCTCTGAAAAAGGAATGCCGCGGGCGGTCAACATCGTGCGGGCGGAAGCGCAGGGGCCGCAGTTGTCGCCGGTATAGAGCGTCACGGGAAATTTGGAAGCCACCTGGGCGAGTTCAAAAGGCAGGCCCGCCGATGCGCTGCCTGATGCCCCGGTATTGGCGGTGTTGACCTTGGCGCCGCTTGCCGCGGGGGGCGGCTGGTCGGAGAACGTTACCTTGCCGTCCGGGCCAACAATGCGGTAAACCTGCTGGGCGTGCGAAGGCAGCGCCATAAAAATGAGGCTTCCGCCCAGCAGCAACATGGCCAGCAGGGCATGGGGTGAGAAGGACCTAACAGCGTTTGATTTCATGGTTTCCTCGGTCAGTCTTGAACTTGAATTGAAGTGGCTTTTCCCAGGCTTCAGGCCATACCCTGGTGGCGCATCAGCGCGTCCAGCGTTGGCTCGCGGCCCCGGAAAGCCTTGAATGATTCCATGGCCGGACGGCTGCCGCCTGCCTCCAGGATGGCTTGCCGGTATTTTCGCCCTGTTTCTACATTAACGGTGCCCGCCCCCGCGCCGGTATCAGTGTTTGTACCTGCATTGGCGGCGGGAAGGGCGGATTCCTCAAAAGCGGCATAAGCGTCAGCGGACAGGACTTCAGCCCACTTGTAGCTGTAATACCCGGCCGCATAGCCCCCGGAAAAAATATGGCTGAATGTGTGCGCGGTACGGCTGTAGGCCGGGGCTGCGATGACGGCCACTTCGCGGCGGACTTCGTTCAGGAGATCCATCAGGTTGCCTGACGGATCGTGAGAGGTGTGCAGCAGCATGTCGAAGAGCGAAAACTCGACCTGGCGCAGGGTCTGCATGCCGCTCTGGAAGTTTTTGGCAGCCAGCA
This sequence comes from Polaromonas sp. P1_E3, assembly GCF_056405935.1. NCBI lineage: Bacteria > Pseudomonadati > Pseudomonadota > Betaproteobacteria > Burkholderiales > Comamonadaceae > Polaromonas > Polaromonas sp. P1_E3. The sequence goes on along the minus strand of NZ_JBFUBD010000203.1, from coordinate 397 downwards.
TCTTGTCGAACAGCGCGCGCGGCAGCGGGGCGCCGGTGTCCACGTGGGACGTCATGTGCTTGAGCACATCCCACTCCCAGCAGAAGTTTTCCATGAACTGGCTGGGCAGCTCGACGGCGTCCCATTCGACACCGCTGATGCCGGAGACGTCGCGCTCGTTCACCTGGGTCAGCATGTGGTGCAGTCCATGGCCAAACTCATGGAACAGCGTGGTCACGTCATCGTGCGTCAGCAGGGCCGGTTTGCCGCCCACGCCTTCTGCGAAGTTGCAGACCAGGTGCGCCACCGGAGTCTGCAGCTTTCCGTTGTCGGGGCGCAGCCAGCGGGTGCGGACGTCGTCCATCCAGGCGCCGCCGCGTTTGCCGGTGCGGGCAGGCTGGTCCAGGTAGAACTGGCC
>NZ_JBFUBD010000202.1:0-5023 GCF_056405935.1 Polaromonas sp. P1_E3 | reverse complement strand
CCCGCATCGCCGGMCACAAGCAGGGCGTTGATTCGCTCAGCCGCTGCGTTCAGGCCTGCCTGGACCGCGGCATCGGCGTCCTCACAGTTTTCGCCTTTTCTTCAGAGAACTGGAACCGTCCGGCCGAAGAGGTGTCGGGGTTGATGGAACTGTTGGCCTATTCCCTCTCCAAAGAAGTGCCAAGCCTGAATGCCAACGGTGTGCAGCTGCGTTTTGTGGGTGATCGACAGCGGCTTTCCGAAAAAGTTCAGGCAGGGCTGGCGCAAGCTGAGCTGGACACGTCAGCCAACCAGCGGCTGATATTTAACGTATGTTTCAACTATGGCGGGCGCTGGGATATTGCCCAGGCCGCGAGCAGGCTGGCCAGCCGGGGTGAAGCCATTACCGAGCTGTCGCTGGACAGGGAGATGGCGCTGGCGCACGTACCCGACCCTGATTTGTTGATTCGGACGGGCGGTGAGCTGCGGATCAGTAATTTTCTGCTGTGGCAGGCAGCCTATTCGGAACTGCATTTCTCCGACAAGCTGTGGCCTGAGTTTGACGAAGCGGCGCTGGACGAGGCGATTGCCGTTTTTCGCACCCGCGAACGGCGTTTCGGCAAGACCTCCGCGCAGGTCAGCGGCCGGAGCATCAACGAAAACACAAAGGCTGCCTGATGCTTAAACAGCGCGTGATCACAGCGATTGTCCTTCTGGCCATTTTGCTTCCAGCTCTTTTTTACAAGACGCCAGAACCCTTTTGTGCGGTAGCGCTGCTGCTGATTGCCGCCGGTGCCTGGGAGTGGGGCCGCCTGAATGCGTTCGGGCAGGTTGCCAGCCTGGGGCTCGCTGGCGTTTGTGTTGGACTTTGCGCGCTGGCATGGTACGGCGGCCTGCTTGCAAAGCCTCTCCCGTTTCTCTGGGCGGGTGCGGGCGCCGCATGGGTGCTTGCCGGCGGCTGGCTGCTGCGCAACGGTGTGGCCGGCTGGCCTCGCATACCCAAGCCCGTTCGCCTGTCAGGGGGCCTGGCAGCATTGCTGGTCGCGTGGCTGGCTGTGGCCCAGGCCCGTGTAGCGGGCATCGACTTTTTACTGTCCGTGCTGCTGCTGGTCTGGGTGGCCGACATCTTTGCCTACTTTGCAGGTCGCGCCCTGGGGGGGCGGTTCAGCAAGGGCAAGCTGGCCCCTTCGATCAGCCCTGGGAAAAGCTGGGAAGGCGTCTGGGGCGGAATGGCCGGTGTGGTGATGGTGGCGTTTGTCTGGGTATGGCTGGGTCGCGCGGGCATAGGTGGCGGTTTTTGGGCCGACAGCACGCTCTATAGCCGCTTGGCCGACCGTCACGGTATGGCCCTCATGCTGCTGGCAGTGATTTTTCTGGCCGCCATGAGTGTTGTGGGCGATCTGGTCGAATCCCTCATCAAACGCAGTGCCGGGGTTAAGGACTCCAGCGGACTGCTGCCGGGCCATGGCGGTGTACTCGACCGGGTCGATGCGCTGTTGCCCACGCTGCCCCTGGCAATGATGCTGGTTACCCTTTAGGCCTTGCTCCGTATGTCCTTTGAAAAGCAGCGTGTGACCGTTTTGGGCTCCACGGGGTCCATTGGTGTCAATACGCTTGATGTCATCGCCCGACACCCTGACCGCTTTGAGGTGTTTGCCCTCAGCGCGGCAACCCAAACRGACTTGATGCTGGCGCAGTGCGCACAATTCAAACCCCAATACGCGGTGATGGCCAGTGAGCCGCATGCCCGTTTGCTGGCGGAAAAGATCAAGGCAAATCAGCTTCCGGTCCAGGTTTTATGGGCGCAAGGCGCCCTCGAAATGATAGCGTCGCACGAGTTGGTGGATACCGTGATGGCCGCCATCGTGGGGGCTGCAGGCCTGGCGCCCTGCATGGCCGCAGCCAAGGCCGGCAAACGGCTTTTGCTGGCCAACAAAGAGGCTTTGGTGGTCGGTGGCGAGGTGTTCATGCAGGCCGTTCGCGACGGCGGGGCGAAGCTGCTGCCTATCGACAGCGAACATTCCGCCATCTTTCAATCCCTTCCCGAAGATCCCGCGACCTGGAACGAGCGGGTTGAAAAGATCATCCTGACTGCTTCTGGCGGTCCGTTTCGCACGCGCGAGGCCGCCAGCTTGCGCCATGTCACTCCCGACGAAGCTTGCGCGCACCCGAATTGGGYCATGGGCCGCAAGATATCGGTCGACTCGGCCACGATGATGAACAAGGCCCTGGAGGTTATTGAAGCGAAATACCTTTTCGGCCTCACGCCGGCGCAGATCGAGGTGGTGATTCACCCCCAGAGCATCATCCACTCCATGGTGCAGTACCGTGATACATCCGTGGTGGCGCAACTGGGGACTCCCGATATGCGTGTGCCTATCGCCTTTGGCCTGGCTTGGCCGGACCGGGTGGTTTCTGGGGCCAAGGCACTGGATTTCAGATCGCTGGCCACCATGACATTCGAAGTTCCGGACGATGACCGCTTTCCTGGGCTGCCGCTGGCGTGGGAGGTTCTCAATGCTGCGGTCGGTAGCACGGCAGTTCTCAACGCAGCCAATGAAGTCGCTGTTGCCGCGTTCCTGGACAAGCGGATCCGGTTTGACCATATTCACCGTGTAAATCATGCAACTTTGGAAGCTATCACCCTATCTCAGGTAACTGATATCGAAAGCCTGCTGGCACTGGATGAGCAAGCGCGCCGCGCGGCCGTTCAGATTGCCGGGAAACTGGACGCATGACATGTTGCTGACTCTGATCTCTTTCGTAGTGACCTTGGGCATCCTGATAGCGGTCCATGAGTACGGCCATTACCGTGTTGCGGTGGCGTGCGGGATCAAGGTTCTGAAATTTTCCATTGGATTTGGCAAGCCGATTTACACCTGGCGGCTGAAGGGCAAGTCCACGGATTTTTCCATTGGCATGCTGCCTCTTGGGGGCTACGTCAAAATGCTGGATGAGCGCGAGGCCCCTGTGGACCCCTCCGAACGCCATCTGGCTTTTAATACCCAGCCGTTGAGGTCGCGTGCCGCCGTGGTCGCCGCCGGCCCGGCCGCTAATTTGCTGTTGGCCATATTGCTGTACGCCATTGTTAACTGGAGCGGCCTGCAGGAGCCCAAAGCGATTCTGGCCAGCCCTGTAGCGGGATCGCTTGCCGAAAAGGCTGGATTGAACGGCGGGGAAACGGTTCAGCAGGCGGCTTTTGAAGGTGACGACCTGCAGGCCGTACTTTCTTTTGAAGACCTGCGCTGGAGGCTCACCCAAGGCGCCCTGGATGGCCGCGACCTCACCTTGGTGCTGGGCCGCGATGCTGAGGCGCCCGGGCAGACTGTGCGGCTGCCGCTCAGCAGGTTAGGTGCTCCCGAGGCAGACGCCGAGCTGTTCAGGAAGATCGGCATTCTCGGCCCCTGGACCCGGCCGGTGGTGGGGGAGGTTATGCCTGGGGGAGCTGCTGAAAAATCCGGCTTGCGTGCGGGTGATCTCGTTCTGCGTATTGGCGAGACGGCTATTATCGATGGGCAGCAGTTGCGTGAGGTGATCCGCATATCTGCCCGCGCAGCTGGTGAAGGTAAGGGTACAACCGGAGCCGTTATCCCGCAAACCTGGAAAATCGACCGCGCCGGGACACCGCTGGAGCTGCAAGTGACGCCAGAACTCAAACCGGTGAACGGGAGCCTGGTGCCCCGGATTGAGGCCTACGTAGGCGCCTTGCCGGAATTTGTCACGGTGCGCTATGGGCCCCTCGATGGTTTGTGGCAGGGTGCCGTTCGTACTTGGCAGGTTTCACTGCTCACGCTGCGGATGATGGGCAAAATGGTCATCGGCCAGGCCTCGCTTAAAAACCTGAGCGGCCCTCTTACCATCGCAGACTACGCCGGAAAATCTGCCAGTCTGGGCTGGAGCAGCTATTTGCTGTTTTTGGCTCTCATCAGTGTGAGCCTGGGCGTCCTGAATTTACTCCCGCTACCGGTTCTGGATGGGGGGCACCTGATGTATTATCTTTGGGAGGGGGTCACCGGCCGGGGCGTGTCTGACGCCTGGATGGACCGGTTGCAGCGCGGTGGCGTTGCTATCCTGCTGGGCATGATGTGCGTTGCCCTGTTTAACGATGTCACCCGGCTTTTGGGCTAATTCCTTACATTTCATGCAATATCAAATAAATCGCTTCAAAGTTCGTGCAGTTTGCGCTATCGCCGCCGGTCTTTTTGCAGCCAGTTCGGCGTGGGCCGTTGACCCTTTTACGGTGCGTGATATCCGGGTGGAAGGCTTGCAACGCGTTGAGCCCGGAACCATCTTTGCCTCTTTGCCTTTTCGGGTCGGTGAAACTTATAACGACGATAAGGGTTCCACCGCCATTCGCGCGTTGTTCGGGCTGGGCCTGTTCAAGGATGTGAGGCTGGAAGTCAGTGGCGACGTGCTGGTGGTGATCGTTGAGGAGCGTCCCACCGTTGCTGACGTGGACTTTGTGGGTGCCAAAGAATTCGACAAAGATGTGCTCAAGAAAGCGCTTCGGGAGGCAGGCGTTGCAGATGGCCAGCCATTCGACAAGGCGCTTGCTGACAAGGCAGAGCAGGAACTCAAGCGCCAGTACATCAACAAGAGTCTTTACGGTGTCGAGATTGTCACTACGGTCACCCCGATTGAGCGCAATCGGGTCAACCTGACCTTCAGCGTGATCGAAGGCGACGTTGCAAAGATCAAGGAAATCCACATTACGGGCAATAAGGCATTCAGCGAGTCGACACTCCTGAGTCTCTTTGACCTTGATACCGGTGGCTGGCTCAGCTGGTATACCAAATCTGATCGCTATTCGCGCACCAAGCTCAACGCCGACATTGAAACGCTGCGGTCTTACTATCTTTCCCGAGGCTACCTCGAGTTCAAGATTGACTCTACCCAGGTTGCGATTTCCCCGGACAAGCAAAGCATTGCCATCACCGTCAATGTGACCGAAGGAGAGCGCTTTGTGGTGTCGGGCGTCAAGCTCGAGGGTAATTACCTGACCAAGGAAGAAGAGTTCAAAACCCTTGTGAAAATCGAACCTGGCC
>NZ_JBFUBD010000201.1:0-5029 GCF_056405935.1 Polaromonas sp. P1_E3 | reverse complement strand
ATGTAGCTGAAAGTGGCGCCCGCCGTATCTGCCGGCCACTGGTTGAAGCTGGTCACGCGGGTGGTGATGGGGCTGGCGCAGGCCGTCAGCAGCGCAGCCACCAGCAGCGCCAGCAGCAGGCGTGGCGAGAAAAACCCGGCACTGGCCCTGCGTGGCATGCCAGCGCCTTCAGGCGCGGGATGGGCAAAAGTATTCATGAGGAATGGATACATGAGGGCGCAATTTTGTTCCACGGCTGGGGTGCTGCTCAAGTAAAGTCGGCGCATGCGCTGACAGCGGACCGGGCTTTGGGGCAGGTGCCGCAATGGGCCGGAAAGGCCAGTATGCACGGATGACAAGGGAGACACCATGAAGTGGGAAGGTAATCGCGAATCCGACAACGTTGAAGACCGGCGCGACGGCGGTGGCGGGGGCGGTGGCTTCGGCTTTGGGGGGCGCAGCGTCGGCATCGGCACCATCGTGGTGGCGCTGGTTGGCGGCTGGATCTTCGGTATCAACCCGATGACCATCCTGAGCCTGCTCAGCGGTGGCTCCCCGGCCCAGGTGCAGCAGGGCCCGGCGCCCAAGCCGCCAGCCGACGACCGCATGGCGAAATTCGTTTCCACCGTGCTGGCAGACACCGAAGACGTCTGGACCGACGTGTTTGCCAAAGGCGGCGGCACTTACCAGAAACCACGGCTGGTGCTGTTTCGCGGCGCCACGCAGACTGCCTGCGGCCAGGGACAGGCAGCGATGGGCCCGTTTTACTGCCCGGGCGACCAGAAGGTATATATCGACCTCGGGTTTTACGAAACCCTGCGCAGCCGCCTGGGCGCGCCGGGCGACTTTGCCCAGGCCTATGTCATCGCCCACGAGGTGGGGCACCATGTGCAGAACCTGTTGGGCATCAGCGGCAAGATGGACGATATGCGCGGGCGGGTCAGCAAGGCCGAATACAACGCCCTGAGCGTCCGCCTGGAGCTGCAGGCCGACTGTTTTGCCGGGGTCTGGGCCCACAACGCACAGAACGCGCGCCAGATACTGGAGCAGGGCGACGTGGAGGAAGCCATGAACGCGGCCGCCAAAATCGGCGACGACGCCCTGCAGCGGGCCGGCGGCGGCGCGGTGGTGCCCGAAAGCTTCACCCACGGTACCAGCGCGCAGCGCCAGCGGTGGTTTGACACCGGCCTGAAAACCGGCAGCGTAAAGGCCTGCGACACCTTTAGCGCCCGCAGTATTTAGCCGGCAGCCAACAACTAAGAGGGAAATCGGCCCCCGGCCCTTTACTGACGTGCGCAAGCAGCTATAAAATAGATAGCAATAAAGGCGCGTGGCCCCGGTGGCAGCCCTGGCCCAAATGCCCCTGAAAGCGCAGTGGGCCGGCAAAACCGGTATCGGGGCCTAAAGTGCGACAATAGAGGGCTGAGGAAGCGCTGCAACAGCCCCATCATGGTCGCTGACCGTGCCACGCCGGGCGGCCTGCCGCGCTCCCTTTCTTGCCAATGGTGCAGCGGTGCCGTTGGCTGCCAGCGCGCCGGTCCGCGCGCCCTTCGCAAGACAACCCGCAGAGTACCGCCGAGCTTTTATGACATCCTCTTTTTCCAATCTTTCGCTGGCAGAACCGCTGGCGCGCGCCGTGGCCGAAATGGGCTACGAAACCATGACCCCCATCCAGGAACAGGCCATCCCGGTCGTCCTGCAGGGCAAAGACGTCATGGGGGCCGCCCAAACCGGTACCGGCAAGACCGCGGCGTTCTCGCTGCCTTTGCTGCAGCGCATGATGAAGCACGAGAACGCTTCGACCTCGCCGGCCCGCCACCCGGTGCGCGCGCTGGTGCTGTTGCCCACGCGCGAGCTGGCCGACCAGGTCGCCCAGCAGGTCAAGCTGTACGCCAAATACACCAACCTGCGCAGCACGGTGGTGTTCGGCGGCATGGACATGAAGCCGCAGACGCTGGAGCTGAAAAAAGGCGTTGAAGTGCTGGTGGCTACGCCCGGCCGGCTGCTCGACCATATCGAAGCCAAGAACGCCGTGCTCAACCAGGTCGAGTACGTGGTGCTCGACGAGGCTGACCGCATGCTGGACATCGGCTTTTTGCCCGACCTGCAGCGCATCCTGAGCTATCTGCCCAAGCAGCGCATCACCTTGCTGTTTTCGGCGACTTTTTCGCCTGAAATCAAGCGCCTGGCTTCCAGCTATTTGCAGGACCCGGTCACGATTGAGGTGGCGCGCTCCAACGCTACAGCTTCCACCGTCGAGCAGCATTTCTACAGCGTGGGCGCCGACGACAAGCGCCGCGCCCTGCACCAGATCCTGAAGCAGCGCGGCATGAAGCAGGCGTTCGTTTTTGTCAACAGCAAGCTCGGCTGCGCGCGGCTGGCACGTTCACTGGAACGCGAAGGCCTCAAGACCACCGCGCTGCACGGCGACAAGAGCCAGGACGAGCGCCTGAAAGCGCTGGAAGCCTTCAAGAAGGGCGAAGTCGACCTGCTGGTGTGCACCGACGTGGCCGCGCGCGGCCTGGACATCAAGGATGTGCCGGCGGTGTTCAACTTCGACGTGCCTTTCAATGCCGAGGATTATGTGCACCGCATCGGCCGCACCGGCCGGGCTGGGGCGTCGGGCCTGGCAGTGAGTTTTGTCGCCGGCAGCGACCAGCGCCTGGTGGCCGACATCGAAAAACTGATCAAGACAAAGATCGAGCTCGAACCGATCGAATTCGAGGAAGACCAGCCCCGCATCAGCGAGCAGGGACGTATCAACGACGGCCGCCGCATGTACCGCGAAGGCGAAGAAGGCGGCCATGCGCGTGAGGCACGCCAGCCACGGGAACGCCGCGAGTACACGCCGCACCGGCAGCCGGCGGCGCCGCGTGACCCATTCTTCGACCAGCCCTACGAACCGACCGCTGCTCCCGATGCCCAGCCTGCCTGGGAGGCCGCCGCAAAGGCCGCCCCCGCGCGCAGCAGTGTGTCCGCCAATATCAAGCCGAAGAAAAAAGTCGCCGCRCTGTTCAAGACGGCCGGTTAGGGTTCGACAAAGCGCCGCAGCCGCTTGGGTGAGGCCCCGGGGCTTTGTCCTCGTCCTCTTCACTTTCCTCTCTCCTCCTCATCCCTGTCCGTCGGCCCACGCCTACGGGCTGTGAAGCCGATGTCCGCTGGGGTTCTGGCAGCGGATTTCCTAAGCTTCGGGGATGATGGAAAAACCCAAGCCACATGTGCAGGCCCTTCCGGCCCTCACGTTTTTTTCCTTTCAGAGAATTCTCAGGTCCCTTTACCGTCCCTTGTGGCAAGCCATTGACCACTGGATTGACGCCGGGGGCATGCGCATGAGCGCCGCCATGTCTTTCTACGGCATCCTCAGCCTGGCGCCCTTGCTGGTGTTGCTGGTGGCAGTGCTGGGCTGGTGGCTGGATCGCGCCTACCTCGAAACCAGCCTGGTGGACCAGATCCGCAGCGTCATTGGCGCGCAGGGCGCCCAGGTCGTGCAGCAGGCGCTTTCAAGCGCCCAGGCGCCTTCAGAAGGTATCACTGCCTCGCTCTTCGCATTCGCGCTGCTGCTGTCCGGCGCGACAGGTGTGTTTGCCGAATTGCAGGACGCTTTCGAGCGGCYGTGGAGGCAGGGCAGCGGTGAGGCGCCGCAACAGCGCTGGTGGCACGGTGCATCCCTCCGCCTGCGCGGCGTTGCCTATGTCCTGGCCTTCGGATTTTTGTTGCTCGTGTCGCTCGCGATCTCGACTTTCCTGAGTTTGCTCTCGGGTTGGGCGGGGGGTTATCTGCCGGTCGAGAAGATTGCCTGGGTCCTCAATGAAGTGATCTCCTTCGGCTTTTGCGTGGCCCTGTTTGTGGCCCTGATGAAAATGAGCGTGGGCCCCAAGCCCGGCCTGCGCTATCTGGTGATGGGTTCAGCCGCRGGGGCTTTGCTGTTTGCCGTCGGCAAGCACCTGATGGCTTTTTACCTTTCAACGGCTGCGGTGGTGTCGGCCTATGGCGCGGCAGGCTCGCTGGTGGTAATCCTCATGTGGATCTACTTTTCTTCGGCGGTGTTGTTGCTGTCGGCGAGCATGGCGCGCGCCTGGGCGGACATTGCCGGGCCCCTGCCAGGCCGGTCCATGCCGATCGCGATTTCTGCATCGCAGGAACCTCCCCGGCCATAGCGGTTCTCGCAACGCTTTTGCGGCGCGATCAACTGCGCTTGCCGGGTTTTTGGGCTTGCTCGCATCGCACGCTGATCAGTTCAAACTCTCCGGCTGAGGCGCCGAGTCTCGCGGCTGTCAGGCAACCGCCCCATACGCAGCCGGTGTCCAGCGGCAGGGTGCCGTGGCGCAGCTGCGGTGCGCGGCCGTCCTTGGCCAGCGTGGACCAATGGCCGAAGGCCAGCGGCGTGCCGGCTGTCCGGCGCCCAGGCACTTTGAACCACGGCAGGTAGCCGGCAGGTGCATCATCGGCGCCTTCGGTGCTGTCGAACTCCATCACGCCTTCTGATGTGCAAAAGCGCAGGCGCGTGAGCGCGTTAACCACCACGCGCAGTCGGTCAGCGCCCTGCAGGCGGTCGCTCCAGTAGGTCGGTGTGTTGCCATACATGGCGCCGAAGAAGCCCTTGAGGTCGCCGCCTCGCAGTACCTGCTCGACCTCGGATGCCAGTGCCATGGTTTGCGCTACCGTCCACTGCGGCAGCACACCCGCGTGCACCATCAGCCAGCCGTGGCGGTACAAGGCCATGGTGCGGTGGCGCAGCCAGTCAAGCAGCGTCTCGCTGTCCGGCGCCTGCAGGATGTCCTGCAGGGTGTCCTTGCGGCCCGGAGGGCGCGCGCCCTGCCACAGGGCGAGCAGGTGCAGGTCGTGGTTGCCCAGCAGGCATTGCGCCGCATCGCCCAGTGCCGCCAGGCGGCGCAGCACCTTGAGCGAGTCGGGGCCGCGGTTGACCAGGTCGCCGAGGACGTAGAGGGTGTCGCGGCTGGGCGAGAAATCGAGTTTGTCCAGCAGCCGCCCCAGGGGCGCGTCGCAACCCTGCAGGTCGCCAATCAAGTAAAGTGACATGTGTTTATTT
>NZ_JBFUBD010000200.1:0-5047 GCF_056405935.1 Polaromonas sp. P1_E3 | reverse complement strand
TGCCATGGGCGGCGCCTGTGATGATGCTGATCTTGTTTTGGAGTCTTGGCATGAAGTGGATAGAGGTCGATGGGATGAATGAGAGGAAGGTGAGTTAAACGAAGCAGCTCAGTAAACCGGCTGATGCTGGCGAATCGCATCTTTGACCGCGTCCGTCAGCGCAAAGCCGGGCCCGAATTTGGCGGTCAGCTCGGCACAACGTGCGACAAAGGCGTCAATCCCCATGCCGTAGATAAACTGCATCGCGCCGCCGGTCCAGGCCGGAAAGCCTATGCCGAAGATGGAGCCGACGTTGGCGTCATGCACGGTGGTCAGCACGCCTTCACTGAGGCATCGGGCGGTCTCCGCAGCCTGGCGGTAGAGCAGCCGGTCTTTGAGTTCGTTGATGTCCCAGGCGGCGCCGGGTTTTTCAAACAGGGGCTTGAGTTCGGGCCACAGGTGTTTTTTCGCGCCTGGCTCGGTGGGGTAGTCGTAAAAGCCACCACCGGCCGCGCGGCCGGGGCGCTTCAACTCTTTTACCATCCGTTCGACCAGCAGCTCGCCGGGCGTGGCGGTGTAGGTCTTGCCCTCTGCGGTGAAGTCGGTGCGTGTCTGGTCCAGCACGTGCACGCTCAGTGACAACGCGGTTTCGTCCAGCACGGCCAGCGGGCCGACGGGCATGCCGGCCTGGATACCGGCATTTTCAATCGCGGCGGCGGGAATGCCTTCGCCCAGCATGGCCGCGCCTTCCATCACAAAGGTGCCGAAGGTGCGGCTGGTGTAGAAGCCGCGCGCGTCGTTGACCACGATGGGGATCTTCCCCAGGGCTTGTACATAGTCAAAGGCCTTGGCCACGGTTTCGTCGTCGGTGTCCCGGCCGCGAATGATCTCGACCAGCTTCATCCTGTCGACCGGGCTGAAGAAATGGATGCCGATAAATTTTTCTGGCTTGTCGCTCGCTGTGGCGAGGCTGCTGATAGGCAGGGTCGAGGTGTTGGAGGCGAAAAAACCGCCGGGTGCCAGAAGAGGCTCGGCCTCCTGCGTCACTTTGGCCTTCAGGTCGCGCCGCTCGAAAACAGCCTCGATGATAAGGTCGCAGCCGGCCAGTTCCGCAACCTGGTCGGTCGCGATGATGCGTGAGAGCAGGGCGCTTTGTTCGCTGGCCGTCATGCGGCCTTTCTCCACACGCGGCGCGGTGACCTTGCTGCTGTAAGCCTTGCCGGCTTCGGCCTTGTCCTGGCTCACGTCCTTGAGCACGGTGGCAATGCCTTTGCTGGCTTGTGCGTAAGCGATGCCCGCACCCATCATGCCGGCGCCCAGCAGGCCGACCTTGGCAGGCCTGAAACGCCCTACGCCTTTGGGCCGCGACTGCCCGCTCTTGATGGCGTTCATGTCGAAGAAAAAGGTGTTGATCATGGCCTTGGCATTGGTGCCCGTCATGAGTTTGGCGAGGTAGCGGCTTTCGATGCGAAAGGCGGTTTCCAGGTCCACCTGTGTGCCTTCCACCATGCAGGCCAGGATGGCTTCAGGCGCGGGGTAGAGGCCGCGCGTCTGCTTTTTGAGCATGGCGGGCGCGGCGCTGAGCGCCGCGGCGATCTTGGGGTTGGCCGGTGTGCCGCCCGGGATTTTGTAGTCTTTTGCTTCCCAGGGGTGCTGGGCGGTGGGGTTGGTGGCGATCCATGCAAGTGCTTTGCCGCGCAACCCTGCTGCATCGGCCACAAGCTCGTGCACCAGGCCCAGTTCAAGCGCGTCGCGCGGGTTAAAGGTTTTACCTTCGACCAGATAGGGTTGCGCGCCCATCAAGCCAAGGTGGCGTGTCATCTTGCTCACGCCGCTGGCGCCGGGCAACAGGCCCAGCGTTACCTCGGGCAGGCCAAACTGTGTTTTGCGGTCGTCCACCGCCACGCGGTAGTGGCCAATCAGTGCGACTTCCCAGCCGCCGCCCAGCGCCGTGCCGTTGAGGCAACTGGCCACGGGAATGCCCAGCGTTTCGAGGGTACGGAAGTTTTTCTTGACGCGTTCGATCTCTGCGTAGGCCTTGGGCGCGTCGGCCGGTGTGAGGCGCATCACGGCCTTCAAGTCAGCGCCGGCAAAAAAAGTGCTTTTGGCGGAGGCGAGGATGATGCCTTTGAGGGCGTCTTTGTCTTTCGCCACCTGCGCGGTGACTTCAGTGAGATCGTCCTGCCACTGCAGGCACATGGTGTTGACGGGGGAGTCTGGTTCGTCAAACGTGATGGTGGCAATGCCGCCCTCGATTTGGTACTGGATGGTCTTCATGGCATTCAGACTCTTTCAACAATCGTCGCGATGCCCATGCCACCGCCCACGCACAGCGTGGCCAGGCCATAGCGCAGCTTGCGCCTGTGCAGCTCATCAATCAGCGTGCCAAGGATCATCGCGCCGGTGGCGCCCAGTGGGTGGCCCATGGCGATGGCGCCGCCATTCACGTTGACCTTGTCGTGCGGCACCTTCATCTCTTTCATGAAGCGCATCACCACTGCGGCAAAGGCCTCGTTAACCTCGAACAGGTCGATCTGCTCCACCGTCATGCCGGCCTTGGCGAGCACTTTGCGCGTCGCAGGCATGGGACCGGTCAGCATGATGGTGGGGTCGGCGCCGCTCAGGGCCGCAGCCACGATCCTGGCGCGCGGTGTAAGACCGTGCGCTCTGCCGGCCGCTTCGGAGCCCACCAGCACGGCAGCGGCGCCGTCCACGATGCCCGACGAATTGCCGGCGTGGTGCACGTGGTGTATGCGCTCCACCTGCGGATAGCGCTGGAGTGCCACGGCGTCAAAGCCCATGCCCCCCAGTTGCTCGAAGGCGGGCTTGAGTGAAGCCAGGCCTTCCACCGTGGTGTGGGGTTTGATGAATTCGTCTTCGGCCAGAATCGTCTGGCCCAGGAAATCCTTAACGGGCATCACCGAATGTGCGAAGTGGCCGGCGGCGCGCGCCCTGCCGGCACGCTGCTGGCTTTCAAGTGCAAAGGCGTCAACGTCTGCGCGGCTGAACCCTTCAACCGTGGCGATCAGGTCCGCGCCTATGCCTTGCGGCACAAACAGGGTGGCGCTGTTGGTCTCCGGGTCTTGAGCCCAGGCACCGCCGTCGGCGCCAATCGGCACGCGGCTCATGCTCTCGACGCCGCCGGCCACCACCAGGTCTTCCCAGCCGGAGCGCACTTTTTGCGCGGCCATATTCACAGCTTCCAGGCCTGATGCGCAAAAGCGGTTGACCTGAACGCCCGAGGCACGAAAATCCCAGCCGGCCTTGAGCGCGGCTACCTTGGCAATCACCGCACCCTGTTCACCCACCGGAGATACCACGCCCATCACCACATCGTCRATGGCCGAGGTATCAAATCCGTTGCGCCGTTGCAGGTCTGTGAGCACTCCGGCCAGCAGGTTGACGGGTTTGACCTCGTGCAGCGCGCCGTCTTTTTTGCCCTTGCCGCGCGGCGTGCGGATGGCGTCGTAGATGAAGGCTTCAATGCTCATGGTGGCTTTTCCTCTGGAAGCGGGAACACAGGTGCAGCGGTACGGGGAGCCGCTGAAGTATATGCATTTCGCAAAGCGATTGCTTTGCATAAATGGATGCAAGGATGGGCGGCCAGCTGTTTCCCGGCGTTCATAACCCTACACCTGCGGCCAATCGGGGTTGATCCCCGCTTCTGCGCGCGGCCATGAAGTTTTCCGAAAGCCTGGCTTGCCACTTCATGGACAAAGATTGCGCCCATCTGAAAAAAACAAAAGCCGGCGGGTGCCGGCTTTTGCAGGGCCAGGGCGTGAACCGTCAGTTCACGCGGCGTTCAATCACGATTTCTTCGACTTCCACACGGCGGTTGGGCGCCAGGCAGGCGATCAGTTTTGCGCGGTTGCGGTCGTTGCAGGTGACCACCGGGTTGGTTTCGCCCCTGCCGACGGCTGTGAGACGGGTCGGGTTGACGCCTTTGCTGCTGAGGTAGCTTTTCACTGCATCCGCGCGGCGTTGGGACAGCCTGAGGTTGTAGGCTTCTGATCCCAGACGGTCGGTGTAACCGGTCACGGTGATGTTGCCGTTGAAGTTGCCGCCCATCAGGGCCTGTGCAATCTGGTCAAGCTTGGGCTGCGCGCCCGCCAGTTCGGCGCTGTCAAAGGCGAACAGCTCGGTAGCCGAGAGCGTGACCCGTTCAAAGCGTGCCGGCGCTGGAGGAGGCGGAGGTGGCGGCGCGGCGACTTCTGGCTGGGGTGCTGGCGGCGGGGTGTACTGCGCAGCCACCGGACGCACCGGTTTTTCAAAGTAATAGCTCAAACCGACATTCAGGGTGCTGCTGGTGGCCCTGTCAAAGCCAAACGGGTTGTTGTCGCGAAGATAGGTTCGGGTTCGCCGCAGGTCTGCCTGCATGAACCACTGATCAGACAGTCCCACCTGGAAACCCAGGCCCAGGTTCAGGTACGGCGATGTCTTGCTCGCGGTGGGCAGCTTGTCCCTCTCCGCGCCAATGCCGGCCAGCAGGAAGGGGCGGAAGTTGTTGCCGCGGTTGAAGATGTACAGACCATCCGCCCCCAGGGTGCTTTGCTCGAAGCGCCGGCCGTTGTTGGTGGCGCGAGCCATGCTGCCGCCCAGCTGGATGTCCCATGAAGGAGAAACCGCTTTGCCGAAACGCAGCCCCAGGCCGCCGAGGTTCTTGTCACCGTTGAATCGCGAATCCGGGTCGACCCCCTGAAGCTGCGGCATGATGTACCAGGACTGGTTCGGAATGTCGTAGCTTGAGGTTTGAGCCATCACGGTGCCAGGGCTAAGCCAAGCCAGCAGGGCGGTTGCGGCGGCAACTGCAAGGGGGGTTGTTTTCATGAATCCTCCAGACAAAAGTTAAGTTGGATTGTTGGGTTAAGTAAATTGAGGAAAAAGCTGTACGCCTTTTTTTCTGACGGCGCTCCGCAACACTCCCGCGCCCGGCATCGTCTGTGTGTGAGACGCGTTCACTAGCCGGCATGGGAAAACTGCCTACGACAACGTGGGCTTTCCTTGGGAACGGCAGCCCCTCTCACCTTCGGCATAAGGGGGCATTCGCAGCCCTTGTGCCCAAGGGGTG
>NZ_JBFUBD010000199.1:0-5103 GCF_056405935.1 Polaromonas sp. P1_E3 | reverse complement strand
AAACATGGTCTGGCTCTTTGCTTAGAGAGGAATGTTTCCGTGCTTGCGCCACGGGTTCTCGATTTTTTTGTCGCGCAGCATGACCAGTGACCGGCAGATGCGCCTGCGCGTCTCGTGCGGCAGGATCACATCGTCGATAAAACCGCGCGCCCCGGCCACAAAAGGATTGGCAAAGCGGGCCTTGTATTCGGCTTCCTTGGCGGCCAGCTTGGCCGGGTCGCCCTTGTCTTCGCGGAAGATGATTTCCACCGCGCCCTTGGCGCCCATCACGGCGATCTCGGCGTTGGGCCACGCGAAGTTGACATCGCCGCGCAGATGCTTGGAGCTCATCACGTCATAGGCGCCGCCGTAGGCCTTGCGTGTGATCACGGTGATCTTTGGTACGGTGCATTCGGCATACGCATACAGCAGCTTGGCGCCGTGCTTGATGATGCCGCCGTATTCTTGCGACGTGCCGGGCATGAAGCCGGGCACGTCGACAAAAGTAATGACCGGAATGTTGAAGGCATCGCAAAACCGTACAAAGCGCGCGGCCTTGATGGAACTCTTGATGTCCAGGCAACCGGCCAGCACCAGCGGCTGGTTGGCGACGATACCGACCGACTGGCCTTCCATGCGGGCAAAGCCGATGATGATGTTTTTGGCGTACTCGGGCTGGATCTCAAAGAAGTCGCCATCGTCCACCGTCTTGACGATGAGCTCCTTCATGTCGTACGGCTTGTTGGGGTTCTCGGGCACCAGCGTGTCCAGGCTCAGGTCCATACGGCCGGCCGGGTCGGCGCTCGGCCGCATCGGGGCCTTTTCGCGGTTGTTCAGCGGCAGGTAGTTGTAGAGGCGGCGCAGCATCAGCAGCGCCTCGACGTCGTTCTCAAATGCCAGGTCGGCCACGCCGCTGCGTGTGGTGTGGGTGGTGGCACCGCCGAGCTCTTCGGCCGTGACTTCTTCATGCGTCACGGTCTTCACAACCTCGGGGCCCGTGACAAACATATAGGAGCTGTCCTTGACCATGAAGATGAAGTCGGTCATGGCGGGTGAATACACCGCGCCGCCGGCGCTGGGGCCCATGATCATGCTGATCTGCGGGATCACGCCGCTGGCCATCACATTGCGCTGGAATACATCGGCATAACCACCCAGTGACGCCACGCCCTCCTGGATGCGGGCGCCGCCCGAATCGTTCAAACCAATGACAGGTGCACCCACCTTCATGGCCTGGTCCATCACCTTGCAGATCTTCTCGGCATGGGCTTCGCTCAAGGCGCCGCCAAACACGGTGAAATCCTGGCTGAAGACAAACACCAGGCGGCCATTGATCATGCCGTAGCCGGTGACCACGCCGTCGCCGGGGATCTTGTTGTCCTGCATGCCGAAGTCGGTGCAGCGGTGCTCGACGAACATGTCCCACTCTTCGAAGGTACCTTCATCCAGCAGCAACTCCAGCCGCTCGCGCGCCGTCAGCTTGCCTTTTCCGTGTTGCGCGTCTATGCGCTTCTGGCCGCCGCCGAGGCGGGCCGCGGCACGTTTCTTTTCGAGTTGTTCGAGGATTTCTTGCATGGTGTGTTCCGCAATGTCGACAGTGAAAACTTACTTGGTTGAATCAAACAAAAGGCGCGCGGCGGCCTGGCTCATACGGCGTGAGTCATGCCCCACGCCCGGCACGGTGACACGCTCCCAGGCCAGGGGGGTTTCCAGCTTCTGCGCCTGCATCTGGGCCTGCTCGAAGAAGTGGGTGCCGCGCTCAAAGCGGTTTACGCCCTGGGCTGTGGCTTGCCTGGCCTTGGGAAGGTTGGCCTCATCGGTTTTTATGTCAGTTTCACCAAGCAGCACAATCAGCTTGCGGGCAAAAACCTGCCTGAGTTTGTCGGGGCTGACAATGCTTTCGTTAAGCGCGTAAGGAAATTTGTCTTCCATCAGGCCTGGATAGCGGGGCATGGTGTAACTGCCGGCATTGGCCGCCACGGCGACTGAAACGCGGGGTGCCTCGGCCAGCAGCATAAAGCGGTGCACAAACTGCCCGCCCGCCGAGTGGCCGAACAGCAGGTAGTCACTCGCCGCGAGGCCCTCACCAGTACGGACAAAATCAAAAAGATGCTCGACGATCTGGAAAGACCATTGGGCACGGTCACGGCTTTCGATGCCGCCCATGTTGAACAACCTGGAAGAAAACCGCGCCTCGTCAAATTCCGGGGCCAGCACGATGAGCTTGTTTTTCTCGGCAAAAGGCATCCAGTTGTCACGCATGCGCGAACCCTGCCGCTCCGCGCCGTGGACCACCATCATCACCTTGGCATCGGGGCCGGCGCTGCGGGCCTTGTAGTAATGCACCGTGACGGGCTTGTCCGCGAAATAGCCTTTGTCGGTGAAGACAAAACTCTGCGGCTCGCCGGCGACCATACCGCCGGCCCAGGCCAGGCAGACCTGCAGAAAGAGCGCGCAGAAGAAACCAACGCTCCTCATCGGTCCCATCCCTTCGCGGCCAGCGCCAGCAGACTGCGGGCAGCGGTCGATGCTGCGACTTCGCCGCGTGCCACTTCCCCCAACAAGCCGGGTAAACGTTCACGCACCTGCGGGTCCTGGCGGAAGGCCTGCTTGAGACCGGCGTCTATTCGCTCCCACATCCATGACAGCGACTGCTGCTGGCGCCGGGCGGCGAGACGGCCGTTGGCTACCTGCAAAGCCTTGAACTGCGTCACGGCATTCCAGAACACGTCCACGCCTTGGTTATGAAGCGCGCTGAGCTGGATCACCCGCGGGTGCCAGTTCTTGTCGAAGTTGGCCGCCTTCGTGCTGTCCATGGCGTTGTTCACCAGACCGAATAGCCGCATCGCCGAGGTAATCTGCGCCTCGGCCCGCATCGCCGCGTCAGCATCGATGTCGGCCTTGTTGATGATGACGAAGTCGGCGAGTTCCATCACGCCCTTTTTGATGGCCTGCAGGTCATCCCCGGCATTGGGTAACTGCATCAGCACAAACATGTCTGTCATGTTGGCGACGGCGGTTTCGCTCTGGCCGACGCCTACGGTTTCGACAATCACCACGTCATACCCGGCCGCTTCGCAGACCAGCATGGCCTCGCGGGTCTTTTCGGCCACGCCGCCCAGGTTGCCGCTGGAAGGGCTGGGCCGGATGTAGGCGCGCTCATGCACCGAGAGCTTTTCCATGCGGGTCTTGTCGCCCAGGATGGAGCCGCCGGAGACCGAAGAGGATGGGTCGATGGTCAGCACCGCGACGCGGTGGCCCTGCGCGATCAGGTGCAAACCCAGCACTTCGATAAAAGTTGACTTGCCGACTCCAGGTACGCCGCTGATGCCCAGRCGCATGGCCTTGCCGGTGTGGGGCAGCAAGGCCGTCAGCAGTTCGTCGCCCTGTGCGCGGTGGTCGGCGCGGGTGGACTCCAGCAGCGTGATGGCCTTGGCAATGGCGCGGCGCTGGGCCATCGCGTCGGGGCCCATGATGGCCTGGAGGAAATCAACCGCTGCCATCACGCCACCCGCTCCACCGCGGACCATTCGTAATGCAGGTCAACGCCCTCTTCGCCTTGCAGTACAAAGCCGTGGCGTAGATAGAAGCGGTTGGCATCGCTTTCTTTCAGCGCGGTCAGCCTGACAGCCAGGCCGCGCTCGCGCGCCTGGGCCAGCACCTGCCGCAGTACCCATGCGCCTATGCCCTGGCCGCTGGCACTGCTGCGCAGATAAAGATGGTCAAGTCGCAGGGCGGCATCGCCTTCGGGCTTGAGCGTGAAAAAACCCACGCGCTCGCCGTCCTGCAGGATGTGCCGCATGTACTGCGGAAAAAATCCGGCTAACAAACGCTCGCGCGAGCGTGCAGGGTCAAAGCGCCCAACGCGCTCCAGGCTGGGGCGCATGGCGTCGATGCGCAAGGCCAGCATCTCCTCGAAGTCAACGGCGATAACCGGTTGCAAGGACAGTCGGGCACAGATGTCCGTCACCGCACACTCACTTCGCAACGGCTTTGCGAATCTGCTCGAGCACATCCTTGGCACTCGCCGGAATCGGCGTGCCCGGGCCGTAGATGCCCTTCACGCCGGCTTCGTACAGCATCTCGTAGTCCTGCCGCGGAATCACGCCGCCGACAAACACGATGATGTCGTCGGCGCCCTGCTTCTTGAGTTCGGCGATGATGGCCGGCACCAGCGTCTTGTGGCCGGCCGCCAGTGTGGAGACACCCACGGCATGCACGTCGTTCTCAATCGCCTGGCGTGCGCACTCCTCGGGCGTCTGGAACAGCGGCCCCATGTCCACATCAAAGCCGAGGTCAGCGAAAGCCGTAGCCACCACCTTGGCGCCACGGTCGTGGCCGTCCTGGCCGAGTTTGGAGATCATCACGCGCGGGCGGCGGCCCTGCTCTTCAGCGAAGGCGTTGATCTCTGTCTTGAGGGTTTCCCAGCCTTCGGCCGAGTCATAAGCAGCAGCGTACACACCAGTCACCTTTTGGGTATCGGCGCGATGGCGCCCGTAGACTTTCTCAAGGGCATCACTGACCTCACCCACCGTGGCGCGCAGGCGCACGGCCTTGATGCTGAGGTCCAGCAGATTGCCGTTGTTATTTTCGGCGGCCGCCGTCAGTGCGTCCAGCGCGCCCTGCACCGCCGCGTTGTCGCGGCTGGCCTTGATGGCTTTGAGCCTGGTGATCTGGCCCTCGCGCACGGCTACGTTATCGATGTCGCGCGACTCGATGGCGTCTTCGGTCTTGAGCTTGTATTTATTGACGCCAACGATGACATCCTTGCCGCTGTCGATGCGCGCCTGCTTTTCAGCGGCGGCGGCTTCGATCTTGAGCTTGGCCCAGCCGCTGTCCACGGCCTTGGTCATACCGCCCATGGCCTCGACCTCTTCAATGATGGACCAGGCCGCGTCGGCCATGTCCTGCGTGAGCTTTTCCATCATGTAGCTGCCGGCCCAGGGGTCGATTACATGGGGGATGTGAGTTTCTTCCTGGATGATCAACTGGGTGTTGCGCGCGATGCGGGCGCTGAACTCGGTGGGCAGGGCAATCGCTTCGTCGAACGAGTTGGTGTGCAGGCTTTGGGTGCCGCCAAAGACCGCGGCCATGGCCTCAATCGTGGTGCGCACGACGTTGTTG
>NZ_JBFUBD010000198.1:0-5105 GCF_056405935.1 Polaromonas sp. P1_E3 | reverse complement strand
ATTCCACTGCGATTGGGCTTGCCGCTGCTGGGGTTCTGCTTGTGGGCTTGTGTGCCTGGCTGGTTGTGCGCCAGCTCTGAGAGCTCGTTTTTCCGCAACTACTTTAAGACTTTAAGACGGCTCACAGCCACTTTCAAGGATGCCAGCGCGACACCGCCCGCGGCGTCTGAGCCGACTTGCTTCCGGCGAGCGCATACGACAGCTGGTTCGCCGCGCGGATGACACTCTTTGCGTGCTTCATCAGTTTGGTCTTTGGCAGCCGCGCACTCGGGCCCGAGATGCAGATGGACCCCAGCAATCGCCAGTTAAGGCCGAACACCGGCGCCGCGACGCTGGCCACTTCGGCTTCGCGTTCGCCCATTGAGATCTGGTACCCCTGCTCACGGATCGATTCATACGGTTCTCCCGMTGCGCCGCTGAAGGCCAGGATCACACGCCCCGGCGCGCCCTTGTTCAGAGGCAGCCGCTCGCCAACACRCACGTGGTGCCGCACTGATTGCGGCCCTTCGACACGCGCCACGCAGGCGCGAATGTCGCCTTCGCGCACGTAGAACGACGCGCTTTCGCCGCTTGCCTCGACGAGCTCGTGCAGCGTGGGCTCGACGATGCGGTTGACGTCGAACCCGGCCTGGTAGCGCGCCCCCAGCCAGCCGGCGGCCGGCCCCAGCCGCCACTGACCGTCGTCGGCCTGCACCAGGTACTGCGACAGGGCCAGCGTGCGCGCCAGGCGCAGCACCGTCGTCTTGTGCATGTGTGAGCGCCGGCTCAATTCCGCCAGCGAAAGCGTTGACTCGCCCACCTCAAAAGCTTCCATCAGCGAAAGCGCCCGCGTCACCGCGATGACGCCGCCGCCGGTCTCAACTGGCTTATTTGCTGGATCGTTGCGCATGCCGCACCATGGTTCACTGTATGAAACGGTATTGTATGGCGTGCAACGCACGCCTACAGTCACACCCATACCGCAGCTATTGTTTTAAAGCGGAGCCTTGGAGACATATTCATGAAACTTTCCCGCCGTTGCGTGCTGGCCGCTGCCATCGCATGTTCCCTGGCCACCAGCGCCTTTGCGCAGGCCTGGCCCACCAAACCCATCCGCCTTGTCGTCCCGTTCCCGGCCGGCGGCGGCACTGACATCATCGCCCGCGAAGTCACGAACAAGATCACGGGCTCGGGCTACAACTTCATCGTTGACAACAAGCCGGGCTCGGGCGGCAACCTCGGCGTGGACGCCGTGGCGAAGTCGCCGGCAGACGGCTACACGCTGGTGCTCGGCCAGACCAGCAACCTGGCGATCAACACCAGCCTGTACCCCAAGCTTCCGTACGACCCCGTGAAGGACCTCACGCCCGTGAGCCTCGTGGCGAGCGCGCCGCTGGTCATCGTCGTCGCGGCGGACTCGCCGTACAAGACGCTTGCCGACATCGTGGCGGCATCCAAGGCCAAACCCGGCTCCCTCAACTACGCAACCTCCGGCAACGGCACCGTCGCACACCTCGCGACCGAATCCTTCCAGAAGGCCGCAGACGTCAAGCTGACGCACGTGCCGTACAAAGGTGCAGCACAGGGAGCCACCGACCTGATTGGCGGGCAGGTGCAGCTCTATGTGTCTTCCATCCCCACGCTCATCGGCCATATCAAGAACGGAAAGATGCG
Organism: Polaromonas sp. P1_E3; assembly: GCF_056405935.1. NCBI lineage: Bacteria > Pseudomonadati > Pseudomonadota > Betaproteobacteria > Burkholderiales > Comamonadaceae > Polaromonas > Polaromonas sp. P1_E3. Next base: position 3,452 of record NZ_JBFUBD010000198.1, on the reverse strand, counting down.
CGCCATCGCCGTCACGTCGGCCAAACGCACCGAAGACCTGCCGCAGGTGCCAACCGTTGCCGAGTCCGGCTACAAGGGCTTCGAGGCCGTGACTTGGTTCGGTATTGCCGGGCCCGCAAACCTGCCGAAGGAAGTCGTCGCCAAGCTCAACGCCGACATCAACAAGGCGCTGCAGGCGGCCGACCTGCGCAAGAAGCTGCGCGACCAGGGCGCCGACGTGGCAGGGAGCACGCCGGAGCAATTCAGCAAACTGATTCGTGAAGACATCACCCGCTGGGGCAAGATTGTTAAAGAATCCGGTGCGAAAGTAGATTGACATGACACAAGACATCATCCGCAAATTTCACCGCGTGCCGGCCGCCGTTGTGCGCCAGGCCGCTGCATTCCAGCCCGCCATCCTGGCTGACGTGGCCGGCCGCAGGGGCGCCATGCACGGGCGCATCAAGGCATTGCGCCCTCGCATGAAATTTGCCGGAACGGCGTTCACCGTTGAAGTCCGCCCCGGCGACAACCTGATGATCCACGCGGCCATGTCGTTGGCACAGCCGGGTGATGTGTTGGTGATTGACGGCAAGGGTGACCTCACCGCGGCATTGATGGGCACCATCATGATGACCGCCTGCAAACAGCTGGGTATCGTCGGTGTTGTCATTGACGGCGCAGTGCGGGACACCCTCGAAATCGACGAAATGGATTTCCCTGTCTTTGCGGCCGGGTACAACCCGAACGGCCCCACCAAAACCTGCCCGGGCCGCATCGGCCACGCTGTGACGGTGGGTGGCGTCACCGTGCAGGCGGGCGACTTCGTGATGGGTGACGCAGACGGTGTTGTCGTGGTGGAGCGCGAGAAGATCGAATCCCTGCTGCCGGCCGCTGCGAAAAAAGTGGCCGACGAAAACGCACGGATAGCGGCGATCAAAAAAGGCGACACGGCAGCGAAATGGCTAGAGTCAGCGCTGCGCAGCGCCGGTGTGCTGAAAGAAGGCGAGTCGCTGTGAGCAACAGGCAACCTGTCATGAAACCGGTCATTCTGGTCACTGCGGCAGATCTTGCGCCGGAAGCGCTGGCGCTTTTGCAGGGTTACGAAGTCATCTACGCCGGCAAGACGCCGACGGAAGAAGACATCGTCGCCCTCTGCCAGCGACACGACCCGGTAGGCATCATCGTGCGCTACAGCAAGGTGGGCGCAGCCGCCATCGCCGCGGCGCCATCCCTGCGCGTGATCTCCAAACACGGCAGCGGCACCGACACCATCGACAAGGTGGCAGCCGCCGCGCGGGGCGTCGAAGTGCGTGCCGCGGCCGGCGCCAACGCCAATGCCGTCGCCGAGCAGGCCCTGGCATTGATGCTCGCCTGTGCAAAGTCAATTCCCGTACTGGACGCGCGCATGCATGCCGGCCACTGGGACAAGGCCACCCACAAAAGCGTGGAACTGTATGGCAAGACTGTCGGGTTGATAGGCCTGGGTGCCATCGGGCTGCGCTTTGCACGCATGGCGAGTGCACTGGGCATGGAGGTCCTGGGCTATGACCCTTACGCCAACGAGCTGCCGGAATTCATGACACGGGTCGAGCTCGAAACGCTTTGGCACAAAGCCGACGTGATTTCTCTGCATTGCCCGCTGACGGATGAGAACCGCAACCTGCTGAATGGCGCCACACTGGCAAAGTGCAAAAGAGGTGTGATCATCATCAACACGGCGCGCGGTGGGCTGGTGGATGAGGCCGCTTTGCTCGAAGGCCTGCGCAGCGGCCAAATCCATTCCGCAGGCCTGGACAGCTTCAGCGTGGAACCCATGGCGCCGGGGCACCCCTTCCAGAACGAGCCGGGTCTCATCCTGAGCCCCCACATCGGCGGTGTCACGAGCAACGCCTACGTGAACATGGGCGTTGCGGCGGCGCGCAATGCGCGAAGCGTGATTGAAGGCGTTACCGCTGGGGCTTTGGCTTAGCTACTTATCGACGGCTACTTGGGGCATGCGCCCCAGCCCGGCCAGCGCCTTTCGCTTTTACTGCGGCACCAGGCCGGCGGCTTTCACCAGGTCGGCGTGGATGCGAATCTCTTCTGAAATCACTTGCGCCAGGGGCTTGGCCTCATCGGGTGCCGGCTCCATGCCGATTTCCAGCAGTTTGGTCTTGGCATCGCCTCTGAGGAAAGCCTTCGCAGACTTGCTGATCTTGTCGATCACAGGCTGCGGCGTTTTGGCGGGCACCAAGAGGCCAATCCATGCCGACAGCACCACGTTGTTCACGCCGCCTTCGCGCAGCGTGGGAATGTCCGGCGCAGAAATGGCGCGTTTCTCACTCAGCACACCCACCGCATGCAGCTTGCCCGACTTGATGTGCGGAAGCGCCTCCGGCAGCGGGGCAAAGGCCATGTCCACCACGCCGCCGATGAGGTCGGTAATGGCCGGCGCACCGCCCTTGTAGGGAACGTGCAGCAGCTTCGCGCCGGTCTGGCTTTCAAACATCAGCCCGGCCAGGTGCTGCGGGCTGCCGTCACCAGAAGAGGCATACGTCAGCTTGCCCGGGTTGGCCTTGGCCGCCGCCAGAATGCTCGCCGGCGTTCCATACTTCGCCTTGTCGTTCACCACCAGCACCATGGCCTGGTTGACCAGCTTGGTCACCGCCACAAAGTCGGTTTCCGGGTTGTAGGGCAGGGTTTTGAAAATGCTCTTGTTCGTCGTCAAAAAAGACGCCGGCGACACCATGATGGTGTAGCCGTCCGGCGCCGCCTTGGCCACCACCGGCACCCCAATCTGCCCCGAGCCGCCGGCCCGGTTGTCCACCACAAAGGGCTGGCCCAGGTCGGTGGTCAGCTGCTGGCTGACCTGCCGGGCCACCATGTCGACGCTGCCGCCAGCCGGCAGCGCGACGATGACCTTGACCGGGTGACTGGGGTAGGGCTCTTGCGCGAAGGAGGGGGCAGTCAGAGCCAGACTGGACGCGGCGCAAAGCGCCAGGCAAGCGGTGCGGGTGAATGACATAGGTGGCTTTCGGAGTTGGAGTGCAGGGCGTCGGCAGTTCGTATGGCAAACTTGTTCGCCTTAGGGCAAGGGATGCAAGTTGTGTGCCTGAAGAGAGGTGCGAGACATGAATCGGGGCGGCTAGCAACCACATGGTCGCCACGCTTTTTCGGACATATCCTGCAGGGTGTCGGTCGTTTTCGGACCTGCCAATACGCGATTGAAGATGCAGACTCATAAGTTCAAAGCCAAACAGCGTCACAGCTATGCTTTGACAAATCTACAGTGGAGTTATATGGACCAGTTACCAAGCCAGAGCTCTGAGCGGGAAACGCTGAAAGTCACAACGCTACTACCTATTCTTTCCGCGTATTTCATTGCGGTCGGTGCTTTATACCTGTGGGGATTTTGGGGATCATTTGGCGTCAACATCATGGAATACCTGGGCCTGACTGACGTGGTGAAGGTCGCCGCATGGCCCGTAGGG
>NZ_JBFUBD010000197.1:0-5109 GCF_056405935.1 Polaromonas sp. P1_E3 | reverse complement strand
AGGTGACAGTGAGGACATCGCCGCCAAAACCGTTTTCATAGCCAAGGTTCTGGATGTCATCCCACGAGAGTTCATCGGGCTTGCCGGGTAGCTGCAGGCCGCTGTATGTGACACCGACAGAGAGCGTGCCCTTGAGCTGGAACAGCACAGGAGGAAAATAGCGCAGCACCAGGGCCTGTTCCATATCGTTGTCGGGCCCGTACCGGTAGGCCAGCGTGCGTTCATGGTCGGCCGCGAAACCCTGCTCGTACACCGACCACAGCCGTTGCTCGATCTGCGGCGCCGTCTGGATGTCTTCGGCCCAGTTGCGCCGAACAGGCTCGGTCACGATGGCGCCGAAGGCATCGGGCTTGACCAGGTGGCGCACATTTTTCATGCGGTCCAGCATGGCCGGATGCGAATCGAACGGGTGCGGCACGCTGGCTGTTCCCATGGCTTTCATGAATTTCGCGGAGGCCGCGTAGGGTGCGAGACCCGAGGCCACAAACTGCGCAATACCAAGTTGCTGGCCGTGTTGCCGGTCTTGTTCGAACAGTTCACGCTCGATTTCCGACCGGTAACTTGCGTAAGCGGTGATCTTGATCAGCGATTCCACGATGGCTTGCGGCGAAACCAGCTTTGCGGCGGCGCGGTCGGCCTTGAATTCGCGTTCGCGGCTGTCACGCATCAGCGCGAATTCAAAGATCACCCGGTACAGGTACATCAGGTGGTAAACCGCCACCGTGAGGCCACCGCCGCGCATCATGCCGAGGTAGTGGTCGTACTGCACCAGCTTGGGCCCAAGCCGCGCGCTGCTGGCGGCGTCGCCACCGCGGAAATGCGCGAGCTCATGGCCCAGCACGGCATCAGCCTGGGCACGGTCGAGCAGCCGCAGCAGCGGAAGGCTGACAAACAGCGTACGGCCCGTAAGGGCCTGGCCGGCGACTGTAAGCGGCGCTTCGGTGACAAAAAAATTGGTGTCGATCCCCGCCACGATCTGTTTGGGCGGTGCAGTCTTCAGGCGCGCAGCCAACGCGCGGGTGTTGGCCCACAAGCCCGGCGCGTCACCGTCGCTGACCAGTTCCCCATCAACAGTGTTTCCCATGGCGGGGCGACGCAGCAGCCCGGCAATCGCAAAGAACACCGCGACGGCCACCACAAAACCGATCAAGGCGATCAGCTTGATGTAATACACGTGGAAGAAAAATGCCGTCACCCAGAAAGACAGCCACACCAGCATGGTCCCCTGCACCAGCATTTGGGCAGCGCTGGCCAGGCTCAACAGGCGCCAGCCGGTCACAAAACTCAGGTACTGCGCCTTTCGGTTCCAGAAGGCCACGGCGCCCAGCAGCAGTTCTATCAGCAGGATGACCACGCCGCCGGCAATGGTCCATTTGGCGATGAGATGCGCTGCATGAAACTGCCAGACATCGGAGAACGGCTCGCAGAACATGTCCCTGTCCTGCACGAGGTCGGCGTTGGCATCGGCGCATAGGCGGGAGACCGGGTTGTCACGGTAAAACTTCTTGGTGTGCGCCTTGCTTTCGGCGGACATGCTCGAATCCTGGTCGACCTGCCGCTCTATCGACTGGATGATGGTGCGGTCGAGCTGCTGCTGCGCGTGCCTGGCGAACAGCAGGGTTGAACCCGGAACCAGAAACAGCGTCACCAGCGCCAGGGCCAGTACTTTCAGCAGGTCTTTGCGGATCCTGCTGCTTGCCGTATTGCCGTCTTCACCAGCGACTGCCATGCGTTACCCCCCTTTTGTTATTAACCGCTTCGCTCAAATGGCGAATAGGTGGGTAATATACCGGCGCTCACCGCTTCAACGGCGGGGTGAAAGCAAGCCACCGGCGGTCAAACCGGCCAGACCACGCCCTTGTCGTTCAGGATGGCATCAAGAGGAATGTCGTGCGGTTCGGGCTCCATGTCGGGCAGCCAGCCCTGGGCATAGCCCAGGCCCACAGTGAAGGGACGTGGCTGCAGGGTCGCCAGCGTACGGTCATAAAAGCCGCCGCCATAGCCCAGCCGGTAACCGCCCGGCCCATAACCCACACAGGGCACAAACAGCAAGGTGGGAATAATCACCTCTGTATCTTTTGGTTTCGGAATGCCGTAAGCGTCCTCTTCCATGGGGCAACCCGGGTACCAGGCATGAAAAGTCAATGTCTTGTGCAGCTTGTTGACCACCGGCAAGCCAATCTTGCGCGGCGACCGCGCCGCTATGCTTTCTGTAGCTAGTTGCGCTTGTTCCACCTGGTCCAGCGCCGGATTTGACGATGAATCCTGGCTCAAAATGGCATCTTCCTGCCAGCGGTACAGCGCGGGCAACGGATCGAACTCGCCCTTGATGGGCCAGTACGCACCAATCACCTCATGGGGGGAACCTACCAGCCAGATGCGCATCACACGCTGCAGCAGGTCAGCCCGCACCAGGCGGTCAGGCATGTTCAGTCGCGCTTCCACCAGCGCCTTGCGTGTGCTTAATTTGTCCATAATGTCCCGATGCTATACAAATTTCTTACCGGCCCGGTACGTGCGGCCGCATTGCCTGCCATTTTCTCTGCCCTTGCCTGCCTGACGCTGCCTGCCCCTGTCACCGCCCAAACCAACCTTCCCGCAAGCGCCAGCGCAGCGGACAACGTGATTGTGGAGATGAACAAGGCCTTCAAGCGGGGCGACAGGGGCCGGCTTGCACAACTGCTGCCCCAGGCGCGGGGCCATGCGCTTGAGCCCTGGGCTGCCTACTGGGAACTCAAGACACGGCTGGGTGAAGCCAGTGCGCAAGAGGTTCAGGATTTTTTCGGCCGTTACGCCGGCACCTACCAGGAAGACCGCCTGCGCAACGATTGGCTGCTGCTGCTGGGACAGCGCCGCGACTGGGCCGGTTTTGCCGCTGAATACCCCAACTACCGGATGAACGACGACAAGGAAGTGCGTTGCTACGCGCTGCTGGTCGAACACCTCAAAAATCCCGTGGCTGATGCACGCCTCGCAGACGAAGTGAAAAAGAACTGGTACGCACAACGCGAGGCAGACGACGGCTGCAACTCGGCCGCGGAGCGGCTGGTCTCCACCAAAAACCTCACGGCGCAGGACGTCTGGATCAAGGCCCGCCTGGCCACAGAGGCCAACCGGCCACGCGCAGCGACCAATGCGGTTCAGATCATCGCACCTGACGCCGTCGGCATGGTCAATGACCTGAACGCCAGCCCCATCAAGTTTCTGGCCGGCAAACACCTGGCGATCAGCAAGGCGCGGCGCGAAATCATCACGCTGGCCTTGATCAAAATGGCGATTTCCGACACCGAAGGCGCTGCGTTCCAGCTGGAAAACAAGTGGGGCATGCAGCTGAACACCGAAGAGCGCAACTGGGTCTGGGGCGCGATCGGCCGCCAGGCCGCTACCCGCCTGGGCACCACGCCTGCAGGCGACGCCCTGCAGTACTTTGCCAAGGTCACCAAGGACACCGACCTCAGCGACGACATGCTGGGCTGGAAAACCCGCGCCGCATTGCGCGCGGGCGCACAGCCCAACTGGACGCTGGTGCTGGCAGCCGTCAACGCCATGAGCGACGACGCGCGCAAGGACCCCACCTGGAGCTACTGGAAAGCGCGTGCGCTGCTGGCCACCGCACCGCCGGATGCAGCGCCCAAAATCCCCGTTGTCGTAGCCACCACGCCCGGCGTGACCCAGACCATCAGCACCGGCATCACCATTGCGCCGCAACGGGCCGAGGCCCTGGCCTTGCTGCAGTCTTTTGCGTCGGTTCGCGGGTTTTACGAGCAGCTCGCACTGGAAGAGCTGGGTCAGAAGATCACCGTGCCGGCCAGTCCCGCGCCGCTGACGGCCGAGGAAAAAGAAGCTGCACGGCTGAACCCGGGCTTGAACCGCGCCGCCTACGCCATTGCCATCGGCCTGCGCCCCGAGGGCACGCGCGAGTGGAACTACAGCACCAATCTGCACAAGCGCGGCGGCATGGGTGACCGCGAACTGCTGGCAGCCGCCCAGTTCGCCTGTGACCGCCAGATCTGGGACCGCTGCATTAACACGAGCGAACGCACCAAGGGCGAGATCGACTTCGAACAGCGTTTTCCGATGCCTTTCCGCGAAACGGTGACCAAACGCAGCCAGTCCATTAATCTGGACCCGGCCTACGTGTACGGCCTGATCCGCCAGGAAAGCCGTTTCATCATGGACGCCCGCTCCGGCGTGGGTGCTTCGGGCCTGATGCAGGTCATGCCGGCCACCGCGCGCTGGACGGCCAAAAAAATCGGTCTCGAAGGCTTCACGCAGGACCAGCTCAATGACCGCGACACCAACATCGCCATCGGCACGGCCTACCTCAAATTCGCACTGGACGACTTCAACGGCTCAATGCCCATGGCCGCGGCCGCCTACAACGCCGGCCCGGGACGGCCGCGCACATGGCGCAACGGGCCAGTGCTGGACGCCGCGATCTGGGCCGAAAACGTGCCGTTCAGCGAGACGCGCGACTACGTGAAAAAAGTGCTGTCCAACACCACCAACTACGCGGCCATCCTGACGGGGCGGCCGCAGTCGCTGAAAGCAAGGTTGAGCACTGTGGGGCCGAGGGATGCGGCGCAGCCGGAGCCTTATAAAGATTTGCCTTGAAGTCCTTTAGGGACGGTCGCGAGCAGCTATTGAATTGATAGCGGTTTTTAGGATCATCATTGATTGGACGGCGCGCTCTTTGCTGAGTGTTGCTGGCCGGGGGTTGCCCGGCATGCAACTCACTTTCTTTTGCTTCGCCAAAAGAAAGTCACCAAAGAAAAGGCGACCCTGGTTCCTGCGTCCCTTCGCTGCGCTACGGGCAACCTGTGGTGCTCAGTCCAGCCGGGGTCAAAAACAACTCGCTTCGCTCAAACAAGTTTTTGCCCTGATCCGTCTGGCCCTGCGCTCCTCGGCGCATACACAAGGGCCAATCGGGAGCGGGGACAGAAATACAAAACCAACACAAATACCAACAAGGACTCGCCACGGCGAGTCCTTGTTTCTTCTGGTATTTCGGGTTTTGTTTTCGGTTGTTTGGTATTCCTGCCTCCACCCCCTTCTGTATGCGCCGAGGAGCGCAGGTTCAGGCGGATCAGGGATCGCGATTGTCTGAGC
>NZ_JBFUBD010000196.1:0-5154 GCF_056405935.1 Polaromonas sp. P1_E3 | reverse complement strand
GCCTACAGCACGTCCCACAAGGACAGCCGCGACGAAGCCGCCGCCTGCGGCTGCCGCGAGCACCGCAAGCTGCTTGACGCGATTCGCCTGCGCGACGTCCGCGAAGCSGCGCGCCACATGCGCGAGCACCTGACGCGSCTGGAGTCGCAGCTGCAGTTCACGCCGCCGGCCGRCGATGCGCCCGACTTGGCCACGCTCTTTAGTTGATGGCCCCCACGCTTTTCACTTCGAGCCTGCGGCGCGCTGCCCCTTTCCTCTCGTATTGGGGCCGCCCGCCTGCGGCCCGGCAAAGCCGGTTCAGCGGGGACTACCAGCAGGGGCCGCGGGACTGGCTTCGCCAGACCGCAGGCGCCGCCCCCTTGAGGGGGGAACAAGCTACACGCAGTGAGCTTGGACAGGGGTGAATTTTTAATCATGCGCAGGCTTCTGGTTATCAATCCGAACACCTCGGCCTCCGTCAGCGCCTTGCTGCAAACCCACGTGCAAGCCGCCGCCGGGCTGCATGTGCAGGTGCGCACCGTTACCGCGCGTTTCGGCGCGCCCTATATTTCGGACGAAGCAAGTTATGCCGTCGCGTCTCACGCCACGCTGGACGCCTGGGCCGCTGCGCTGGCCGGCACAGGTGAAACGGGTGGCGCATCAGAAACACCCGACGCAGTGCTGATCGGCTGCTTTGGCGACCCCGGCCTGCTGGCGCTGCGCGAGAGCAGCCCGGTGCCTGTGACCGGCCTGGCCGAGGCGGCGTTCATCGAGGCGGCGCGCCACGGCMGCTTCGCCATCGTCACCGGCGGCGAGCGCTGGGGGCCGATGCTGCAGCGGCTGGCCCAGGCGCTGGGCCATGCGCCATCGCTGGCCGGCATCCACACCGTCGCGCCGACCGGTGCGCAGCTTGCGGCCGACCCGGCCGCCGCACGCACCCTGCTCGCGCAGGCCTGCCGCGACGCGGTGCGCCAGCTGGGCGCGCAGGCCGTCATTCTGGGCGGGGCGGGTTTGGCAGGCATGGCCGCGGCCCTTCAGCCCGGGGTGAGTGTGCCGTTGATCGACAGCGTGCTGGCCGGCGCCCACTGGGCCCTGCGCAGCCATGCACCGCCACCCCAGCGCAGCCAGGCCGGTTTTGATGTTCCCTGGGAGAAGCTCTCACCGGAGCTCACTGCTTTAGGCCTTTAAGGGGCCACAGCCCAATAGACATGAGCGCAAGCAGCTATGAATTTGATAGTGCTTGCTGCCTGTTGCGATACGCGTCCATGGGGATTGCGCCGGTTGCCTGCTATTAAATATGTAGCTGCTAGCGCTCACCAGCATTGGCTTTCAAGCCTGAAGCACCGCGAAATTACCCCCGGCGCAGAAGTACCGCGCACAGGTGTGCAGCGAGCCTTCCGGGGTCAGGGAGATTGGCGCCCGCCTGCGCCAACAGCCCGCAAAGCCTAAAATGATCCGGTGACTCCCAAAAACATCCTGAATGCCGACCTGCATTGCCACTCTGTGGTGTCAGATGGCACGCTGACACCGGAGGCACTGGCCGAGCGGGCCAAGGCCAACGGGGTGGAACTCTGGGCCCTGACAGACCACGACGAGATAGGCGGCCAGCACCGCGCTGCCGCCGCAGCCAAAGCGCTCGGCATGCATTACCTCACCGGCACCGAGGTATCCGTGACCTTCGCAGGCCAGACCGTACACATCGTCGGCCTGGGCTTCGACGCCAACGACCCCGCGATGCAGCAAGGCCTTCGCAATACCCGCGGCGGGCGCGAACAGCGCGCCATGGAGATGTCGGACTCGCTGGCCAAAGCCGGCATCAAGGGCGCTTACGAAGGCGCGCTGAAGTTTGTCGGCAACCCCGAGCTGATTTCACGCACACACTTTGCCCGCTTCCTGGTGGAGACCGGCGTGTGCCGCGAAACACCAGAGGTCTTTCGCAAGTACCTCACCGAAGGCAAGCCCGGCTACGTGCCGCACCGCTGGGCCAACCTGCGCGACGCCGTGACGTGGATCAGCGAGGCCAAGGGCATTGCGGTGATTGCGCACCCGGGCCGCTACAAGTTCACCCCCAACGAGGAATACGCCTTGTTCACAGAGTTCAAGTCGCATGGCGGGCGCGGCGTGGAAGTTGTCACCGGCAGCCACACACCACAGGAATACGTCAAGTACGCCGAAACGGCCAAAGAGTTCGGCCTGGCCGCCTCGCGCGGCAGCGACTTCCACAGCCCCGACGAAAGCCACACCGACCTGGGCACCCTGCCCTTTCTGCCGGGCGAACTGACCCCGGTGTGGGAGCTGCTGGCGGACCGCATCCAGTGATGGCCGGCCCCGCACGCAGCAACGCCAACGTCCCGACCGGCATCGCGCTCCTGGTAGCCGCGGTAGCCTGCTTCGCGGTGCTGGACACCACCACCAAGTTCATCTCTGCCGGTGTGCCGCTCCTGATGGCGCTCTGGTTTCGTTACGCCTTCCAGGCCGTTGCCACCACCGTGGCTGTACTGCCGTCGCGCGGCTGGTCTGTGCTGCGCACCGCGCACCCGAAATTCCAGTGCCTGCGCGGCCTGCTGTTGCTGAGCAGCAGCATGCTCGCGTTCTTCAGCCTCAAACACATGCCGGTCGGTGAATTCACCGCCATCGTCATGATCACGCCACTGGTCATCACGCTGCTGGCATCCCTTACCCTGGGAGAACGGGTGTCGTGGCTGCGCTGGGCGCTGGTTGTTGGCGGGTTTGCCGGAACGCTCATCATCATCCGGCCCGACGGTGACGACTTCACCTGGGCCATGCTGCTGCCGCTGGGCCTGGTGGCCACCAACGCCTGGTTCCAGATTCTCACCAGCCGGCTGGCGCGCACCGAAGACCCCTTCACCATGCACTTTTATACCGGCTGGGTCGGCACGCTGGTGGCGTCCCTGGCCCTGCCATTTGTCTGGACCCGGCTGGACGCCTGGACGCTGTGGGCCGGCCTTTGCCTGATGGGCCTCCTGGGCACGGTGGGGCATTTCATGATGATCCTGGCGTACGGCCGCGCGCCGGCGTCGACCCTCACACCGTTCCTGTATGCCCAGATCGGCTTTGCCATGCTCGGCGGGTGGCTGGCGTTTTCACATGTGCCTGATTTTTGGTCCATGTTTGGCATGGCCATGATCGCCATCTGCGGTGCCACCGGCGCGTGGCTCGCCGTGCGCGACAGCCGGGTCGCCATTGAGCCGGTTGAGTCTTGAATTCGGTGTCCCCGGACAACATCTAGGCGCTGAGTCACCATGTCCCAGTTTTTTGAAGTCCACCCCGAAAATCCGCACACACGCCTGCTCAAACAAGCCGTGGCGCTGCTGGAGCGCGGCGGCATCGCGGCGGTGCCGACGGACTCCAGCTACGCGCTGGTATGCCACCTCGACGACAAGGCCGCAGCCGACAGCCTGCGCCGTATCCGCGGCGTTGACGACAAGCACCACCTGACCCTGCTCTGCCGCGACCTCAGCGAGCTGGCCAATTACGCGCGGGTCGACAACAAGCAGTTCCGGCTGCTCAAGGCTGCCACGCCCGGGCCTTACACCTTCATCCTCGAAGCCAGCAAGGAGGTGCCGCGCCGCGTGAGCCATCCGTCGCGCAAGACCATCGGCCTGCGGGTGCCCGAACACAAGGTTCTGCAGGCGCTGCTCGAGCTGCATGGCGCCCCGCTGCTGGCCACCACGCTGATTCCCCGGGACGGCACCGAGCCGCTGAATGACGCGCACGAGATCCGCGCATTGCTGGAGCATGAGCTGGCCGCCGTAATCGACGCAGGGGCCTGCCATCAGGAGCCGACCACGGTGATCGACCTGACGGCCATGGGCGACGGCGGCGAGCCTGTTGTGGTGCGGCAGGGCCGGGGTGAGCTGGCCGTGCTGGGCCTTTAGCGAGCCAAACGGGATTCTGGTCACATGCCCCTTCCCCTTCAAGCAGGGGCCGCGGAACCGGCTTTGCCGGGCCGCAGGCGCAGCGGCCCCCTCGGGGGGCAGGGAGCTACACGAAGTGAGCGACCGTGGGGGTCATAATTCGGCATGGACTTTTCCGATCTGATTCAAACCGTCGCGATTTACGCGCTACCCGTGCTGTTCGCGATCACCGTGCATGAAGCCGCGCACGGCTATGTCGCCCGGTATTTCGGCGACAACACCGCCTGGATGCTGGGCCGTGTCACGCTCAACCCCGTCAAACACATCGATCCTGTCGGGACCATCCTGATGCCGCTGCTGCTGTATGTCGCAACCTCGGGCACTTTCCTGTTCGGCTATGCCAAGCCGGTGCCGGTGCAGTTCGGCAATTTACGCAACCCCAAGCGCGACATGATCTGGGTGGCGCTGGCCGGGCCCGGCGTGAACCTGCTGCAGGCATTACTTTGGGGGGTGCTGTTTTACTTTCTCGCAGGTGCCGGCGTGACCGAGCCGTTTTTCCTCAAGATGTGCCAGGCCGGCATGCTGGTCAATGTCGTGATGTTCGTCTTCAACCTCTTTCCATTGCCTCCGCTGGACGGCGGTCGCGTACTGGTCGGTCTTCTGCCTTACAAGCAGGCGGTGCTGGTCTCGCGCATCGAACCCTGGGGATTTTTTATTGTGATGGCGCTGGTCATAGGGCAAGTCATCAGCAACTTCTGGATGCGTCCACTGATGAGCGTGACCTATGCCTTTCTTGAAACCGTTTTGACGCCGCTTGCCGTGCTGGTGAAATGATGACAAATAAACAAGCCGATGCCGGCACCTCCCCCACCCGTTTTCTCACCGGTATCACCACCACCGGCACGCCCCACCTGGGCAACTATGTCGGCTCGATCAGGCCGTCGGTCCAGGCCAGCTTTCGCGACGATGTTCGCAGTTTTTACTTCCTGGCCGACTACCACGCGCTGATCAAATGCGACGAGCCCGCGCGCATCCAGCAATCGACGCTGGAGATTGCGGCCAGCTGGCTCGCTGCCGGGCTGGATCCGGAGCGCGTCACCTTCTATCGCCAATCGGACATCCCGGAAATTCCTGAACTGACCTGGCTGCTGACCTGCGTGACAGGCAAGGGCGTGCTCAACCGCGCCCATGCGTACAAAGCCTCGGTCGACAAAAATGAGGCGGCCGGCAGTGACCCGGACGCCGACGTCACGGCAGGCCTCTTCATGTACCCGGTACTGATGGGTGCGGACATCCT
>NZ_JBFUBD010000195.1:0-5176 GCF_056405935.1 Polaromonas sp. P1_E3 | reverse complement strand
GCGCTGGACTTGCCGCATGTGCAGATCTACAACTTCGACACGGCGTGGCGTACCGGCCCCGCTGCCCTTGGCCACGGGGGGCGGCAGGTCAGCGTGTTTGCGCAGCCGGCGCCTACGGTGGAAACCGTCTGGCAGGCCTGGCTGGCATGCTGGGCGGTGAGCAGCCCCACCCGTGCCGGAGAGGCGAAATGAGCGCGCTGGTCCTGAAGCTGTATTCGCTGCTGATGTGGCTGGGCCAGCCGCTGCTGCGCCGCAAACTGGCGCGCCGCGGAAAGCACGAGCCCGGCTACCTTCAGGCGGTGCAGGAACGCTTTGGCCACTACACCCAGCCCGCAGAAACCACCTCGGAGCTGGTCTGGCTGCATGCCGTTTCGCTCGGCGAAACACGCACGGCCGCCGTGCTGCTGAAGGCGCTGCGCGCGCAGTATCCGGGCTTGCGTATTTTGCTGACGCACGGCACAGCCACCGGCCGCGCCGAGGGCGTGGCCCTGCTGCAGCCCGGTGACGTGCTGGTGTGGCAGCCCTGGGACAGCCCGGGTGCAGTAGCGCGGTTCTTTGGCCACTTCAGGCCACGCCTGGGCCTGCTGATGGAAACCGAGATATGGCCCAACATGGTGGCCGGCGCCCAGGCGCGCGCCATACCGCTGGTGCTGGTGAACGGCAGGTTGTCCGAAAAATCCCTGCAGCAGGCGCTGAAAATGTCGCCGCTGTCGTTTCCGGCTTACGCGGGGTTGTCCGCGGTGTATGCCCAGACCGGTGACGACGCACGGCGCTTTCGCCAGGCCGGCGCTGAGGTGAGTGGTGTGTACGGGAATTTGAAGTTTGATGCCTCGCCCGACGACGCCCAGCTGGAAAAAGGCAAGGCCTGGCGCCGGGCGCTCGGTGTGCCGGTGCTCATGTTTGCCAGCTCGCGGGAAGGCGAAGAGCAGGAATTTTTGAAGCAAATAAGTGCCGCAGCCCAATCAGAACATGCGCAACCAGCTATTAATTCTGTAGCAGATGAATCACGGCCAGAAGCACACGTGGAAGGGCCGGGAAGCCAGTTCAGGGTGTTGCTGGTGCCGCGCCACCCGCAACGCGTCAATGAAGTGGAGGCGCTGGTGCAGCAGCACGGCCTGCGCGTCTCGCGCCGCTCGCACTGGCCCGATACGGCGGGCGGCCCGGCCGTGAACGACGATGCGCTGCATGCGGATGTGTGGCTGGGCGACTCGCTGGGTGAAATGGCGCTGTATTACGCGATGAGCGATGTCGCCTTGCTGGGCGGCAGCTTCGCACCGCTGGGCGGGCAAAACCTGATCGAGGCGGCCGCCTGCGGTTGCCCGGTCGTGATGGGCCCCCATACCTTCAACTTCACCGAAGCCGCCGAGCTGGCCATCGAGGCCGGTGCAGCCCGGCGTGTGGTCGATATGGAGCAAGGCGTGCGCGCTGCGAGAAAACTGATGGACAAACCCGAAGCACGCGCCGCCGCCGTGGCCGCCGGCCTGGCCTTCGCCGACCGCAATCGGGGCGCCACGGTGAAGACGGTGAGTGCGCTGGAAAATTTTCTGGCACGGCGATAGGACAGCGCCATGACTGAGAAATCCAAACTGCGCGTACCCATCTGGTTCTGGATGCTGCTTTTCATGGCCGCCTGCCTTTTCGGCTTCGGCACCTATGTGATCCTCACGCTGATTTAACGAAGTCACCCTTCGACAGGGCGAACGGGTACTTAGTGAACGACTGGGATGATCTCCTAAACCCAGCGTGAGCCGTGGAACCGGCTTTGCCGGGCCACAGGCGCCGTCCCCTGCAAGGGGAAAAGGGCTACACGGAGTGAGCCCGATAGGGGTGTGCCAATTCTTCGGCTTTGCCGGGCCGCAGGCGCAGCACCCCTCGGGGGGCAGCGCATTACACGAAGTGAAAAGCGTGGGCGCTCTACTTCTTCTGATGACAGGTGCAATTGCCCCAGGCATAAAGGCGCAGGTGATGCGCCCAGTCGCGCAGCGTGGCCCAGGCGCCGCCGGTCGCCACTTCATACGGCGTCAGGCCAAACATGCCCAGGCTTATGGAAGGCTCCACCGACACCACGGAGTGCCAGGTCCGCCTGGGGATGAACAGGGCATCGCCGGCTTCTACGCGGGCGTGGTAGCCATGGGCTTTTTCGAAGGAGGCGAGTTCGCGGACTTGCTCGGGCAGGCGCGAGACGTTGATGTCGCTGAGCGTGGCGCCCCAGTCGTATTTGGCGGCCGGGCACATGTGCTGGCGCTGGTCGGGTGAGAAAAGGATGAACTCCTTGACGCCCTGGAGCTGCACAAACCAGTTGTGCGGGAAATCATTGTGCAGGCCGGTCACGGTATTGGCCGGGCCCATGAACACATATTCCCAGGTCATGCGGCCGGGCCACAGGCTCTTGATGAGCAGGTCTTGGCGCAACTCGGGGTATTTTTCGAGGATGTCCCACTGCGCCAGGTACAAGGTCGTCGGCTTGAACGACTGCATGTGGGCCCAGTTCAGGTGAAAACGCTCGCCGGGTTTGTAGCCGTCCCGCACCGGCTTGGGCAGCAGGCCGGCCATAGGGTYCGGTGTGCGTTGCGCAGCCTTGCCGAGTTCCCGAAGGTAGGGCGCGACCGGAAGGAAGGGGCGGCCCTTGGTCACGCCCTGTTCGACCAAGCCATCGGTGAACTTGACCGGCACCTCGGCGCCCTTGCCGGCACAGACGTCGGCGAGGAATTCAAACGACCATTTTTTCCAGGCCGGCCAGTGTTGGATGCCGCCCTTGACCAGCACGGGTTTGTCAAACGGTGGCCGGCGGCCCGTGCGCTTGAGTTCTTCCCACGTGGTTTCCTCGATCAGCTCGAAGCTGGGGCCTTTGGGAACGTGCACCAGCGCATCGGTCACGCGTTCAGCCTCTATCGGCAGGGACAGGGAATTGTGTGCGGGCATCAACATGAAATTCTGGCCCCGGGCCGGGCCTTTGTTGGAGTGTGGTGAAGCGTACCGCAAGCGTAACGCGATTATTTGGCCAGCAGTGCGTTGATTTTTTGCAGGTCTTCCGGCGTCAGTGTGCCATTGGCCTGGCGCAACTTCAGGTCGCCCAGCAGCACGTCATAGCGCGCCTTGGCCAGGTCGCGCTTGGTCTGGAACAGCTGGCTTTGCGAGTTGAGCACGTCAATGTTGATGCGCACGCCGACCTGGTAGCCCAGCCGGTTGGCGTCCAGCGCGCTCTGGCTGGAGAGTTCGGCCGCCTCCAGCGCCTTGACCTGCCCCTGGCCCGATTGCACGCCGAAGTAAGCGGTACGCGTGGCCTGCGCCACAGTGCGCCGCGCGCCTTCCAGGTCGCTTTGCGCCTTGTCACGCAGCGACAGGGTTTCGCGCACGCGGTTCTGTGTGGCGAAGCCCGCAAACAGCGGCACGTTGAGCAGCACGCCGACGGTGGTGGTGTTGGTGCGGAAGGCAAACGGCGGAATGGTGGTCGCCGTGCCCGAGGGGTTGCGCGTGACGTTGTAGCTGGCCGTCGCGTCAAGCGTGGGCTTGTGGCCGGCTTCGGCCTTGTTGACCTCCAGCTCCGCGATTTCTACATTGCTTTGCGCCTGGCGGATGCTGGGGTGTACCAGCTCGGACTGCGAAACCCAGATGTTGACATCGGCGGGTGTCACCGTGGGCAGGCTGGCCGGGCTGGTCAGGGGCTTGGGCTGGGTTTCGGTTTTGCCGACCAGGGTATCCAGCGCGAGTTTCTTCACACGCAGGTCGTTCTCGGCGGC
Source organism: Polaromonas sp. P1_E3 (assembly GCF_056405935.1). NCBI lineage: Bacteria > Pseudomonadati > Pseudomonadota > Betaproteobacteria > Burkholderiales > Comamonadaceae > Polaromonas > Polaromonas sp. P1_E3. Next base: position 1,436 of record NZ_JBFUBD010000195.1, on the reverse strand, counting down.
GAGCTCCTGCGCGATCACCAGGTCGTAACGGGCCTGCGCCTCGCGCGTGTCGGTAATGGTGGAGGTGCCCACCTCGAAGTTGCGCTTGGCGGATGCGAGTTGCTCGGCCACTGCGGCTTTCTGGGCCCGTACAAAGGTCAGGGTGTCCTGCGCGGCCAGCACATCGAAATAGGCCTGGCTGGTACGCACGATCAGGTCCTGGTCAGCGGCCTCCAGCTGGGCCTTGGCCAGGTCTACCTGCCTGGACGCCTGCTGGTAGGTGGCCCAGTTGGCCGGGCGGTACAGCGGCTGAGAGAGGTTGAGCGTGGCGTTTTGTGTGTTGAAGCTGCGCTCGATCACCGGTGCGGTGTTTTCAAAATTGGTGCGCGATACGCCTGCCGAAATACCCGCCGTGGGCAGGATACCGGCCTTGGCCTGGTCGGCCCGGGCGAGGTTGGCGTCGTATTGCAGCTTGGCCGACTGGTAAGAGGCGTCAAAGGCTCGGGCCGACTCATACAGCTCGACCAGGCTCTGCGCTTGTGCTGCCGGGGCTGCCATCATCAGCGCTGCGGTGACGGCAATCGACAAGGGCAACATCGACAGGCGTAGCGCCGGCGGTTTCTTGGGCGTGGTCATAAAGGTCCTGAGGAATGGATGAGTCGGCGGATATAAAGGTGAATGCGGCGTGCGGCGGCTTCAATACGTGGGAACTGATGGGTCCACCTGCTGGGACCACGCGTCAATGCCGCCTTGCAGGTTGACGACCTCGGTGAAACCGCTTTGCGTCAAAAAGTTGGCCACCTGCAGGCTGCGCATGCCGTGGTGGCAAAGGCAGGCAATCGGCTGGCCGGTACCGGCTTCAGTTTGCTGCAACTCGGCCAGGYGGGTGGGTATCTCACGCATCGGGATATGCACCAGCCTGAAGCCGTCTTCCCTGACCGATGCCGTCTGCAGTTCCCAGGGTTCACGCACATCCAGCACCACGGGCAAGGCGGGCGCGCCTTCCCCGGCGTTGTTGCGCCAGTCGGCAAAATCGGCGGGGCTCAGTTGGGGAATCATGTGTCGGCTGTCCTGCGTTCAGTTTGCGTGCGTGTGTCTTGGGCGATGAAGTCCTGGGGCCGGGCTCAGAAAGTGAATTTCGAGGGTTCAGCGAAATTCAGCAGGCGCGGCGCGACGGTGTCCCAGGCCTGGGTGGTGCGCCAGGCGTCTTCAGCCACGCGCGTGACCAGCGTGGCGCGCATCATCGGCTCAAAACCCACGATGGCGCTCAGGCGGCCGCCCAGCTTGAGCAGCGACAGCAGCGAAGCCGGTATTTCGGCGACCGATCCGCTGAGCACGATCACGTCGAACGGCCCGCGCAACGGGTCGCTGCTCGAAACGGCCTGGGCGATTTTTGCGGCGCCGTCGCCGGTGCGTACTTCGGCGTTGTAAAGGCCGGCCCTTTRCAGGTTGTCGCG
>NZ_JBFUBD010000194.1:0-5239 GCF_056405935.1 Polaromonas sp. P1_E3 | reverse complement strand
GAAATAGTTCGACCGATCACTCACGTATTGGACCTGCACCTATGGATTACTCCGATTCCTTTGCCATCAGCGCCGCCGGCATGAGCCTGGAGCGCACGCGCGCCGACGTGGCCTCGCTCAATCTGGCCAATGCCAACACCATTCAAGAGACGGGCGGTCCCCAGTACCGGCCGCTGCGCGTGGTGGCTCGAGCTGCCGCGATGGTGGCATCCGGCTCACCGGCATTCGCCGATCTTTTCAGCCGCGGGGTTAACGGTGCAAGCCTGACCGGTACATCGGCACCTGCCGTGGTGTCGGTTGAGCCGACTGATTTGCCGCCACGAATGGTCTATGAACCGGGTCACCCGCTGGCCAACGACAAGGGTTTTGTGGCTTACACCGGTGTGGATAGCGCAACCGAGATGGTGACGCTGATGAGCGCCATGCGCTCCTATGAGGCCAACGTGGCAGCGATGAATTCGGCACGCACCATGGCTTTGAAGGCACTCGAAATTGGAGGCGCGTGATGAGCACCGAAATGATCGCACCCATTGCCGCGGCAACAAGCCTCGACATTTCCCAGTTCCAGCCGATGAGCGAAAGACTGCAGGGAGCGGGGTCCTTCGGTGCCATGGTCACCCAGGGCCTGCAGCAGGTCAACGAACAGCTGCTCGCCACGCAGAGCGATCTCCAGGCGCTGGCCGTGGGGGACGTCCAGAACCTGCACCAGGTCATGATCCGCATGGAAGAAAGCCGGATTGCTTTTCAGCTGATGATGCAGGTCCGCAATCGCCTGCTTGAGGCGTACCAGGACGTCATGAAGATGCAGATATAGCCACGGGGCTTGTTCAAACCTGTTTTAAAGAAGAAGAAAGCTGAAGCAATGATCGATTTCTGGAAAGGGCTCACCCAGCCGGCACGTGCGCTCCTGGTTGGAGCGCTGGTGTTGTTCCTGGGCGCTGTGGTATTTTTTGCATGGTGGGCGTTCAGAGTGGAATACCAGGTGCTGTTCACTGACCTGAAGCCCCAGGATGCGCTGGCGATGACAACGGAGCTCGACAAGCAAAAGATGCCCTATCGCCTCGCCGAAAGCGGTTCGACCATTCTTGTCGACAAAACGCAGGTGCACGCAACGCGCATCAAGCTGATGGGCAAGGAAATCCCCTTACAGGGAGTGGTCGGTTTCGAGCTGTTCAATAATACCGACTTCGGCATGACCGAATTCGCCCAGAAGATCAACTATCAGCGAGCGCTTCAAGGCGAGTTGACACGAACCATCCTGTCCCTGGCGGAGGTTAGCGACGTGCGCGTCCACCTGGCGCTTCCGGAGCAGGGTCTGTTCAAGCAGGCGAGCAGTAAACCAAAGGCCGCCATTACCCTGACGCTCAAACAGGGCCAAAACCTGCGTCCCGAGCAGGTTTTCGGAATTCAGCACCTCGTCGCTTCAGCAACACCGGGAATGACCTCGGCCGACGTCGCCGTCGTCAACCACCAGGGCATCGCGCTGAGTCGAGTGGCCACTAATGCCGAAAACGGCGCGGCGCTCGCAAACAGCTCAAGCCGGCTCGACCTTAAAAAAGAAACCGAAGATTACCTTGCCCGGAAGGCCGCCTTGGTGCTGGACCAGAGCTTTGGCGCGGGCCAAGCGCTCGCCAGTGTGGACGTCCTGTTAAACATGGATCAGATACGCATAACCACCGAAGAAGTGATTTCGGCGCCGGGGCGAGAAAACAAGCCGCCTGCTGGCGTGGTGGTGCGCGAACGCGAGTCTGTGCGCGATACCGGGGTGGCGCCGCTCGACGCGCGTCCTGGTACTGGCGTGAATGGCAGCGTACAACGGGAAGTGGAATATCAGGTTGGGCGGAGAGTCGAGCAGGTGGTTAGCCAGCCGGGGTCGATACGCCGCATACAAGTGGTGGCCGTTGTGCGCAAAGCGCTGGACGCCGCCGACGAAGAGCAAGCCCGGAAAGTCATCGCCGCAGCTGTGGGGGCTTCACTCGAACGGGGCGACACCGTGGTTGTGCAGAGCCTGAAGAATGGGGCCCTTCCACTGCCGGAAATTCCTGATGTTGCTGGCGATTCGCCTCGAGCCACAGGGCCAGGCGCTGCGGCGTCGGGCGAAACGCCGACGCCCGTCGTGGCGATAGCGGGATTGCTGCTGATGATGTTGTGCGGCTTGGTGTGGTTTCTGCTGCAAAAGCKCAAAACCGCCGATCCGGCGATGACCGAAGAGCAGCGCAAATCGGCGTTGCGGCAGGTCCGGGCCTGGATGCAGCAGGAAGCCCCGCCCGCAGGACTGAGGCCATGAGACCGGAATCCTCTTCCACTGCGCGGCAGGCTGCATTGACCTTGCATGCCATGGCACCGCACGACGCCGCATGGCTGTTGCAACAACTCCCTGCTATCGAGGCGGCCGAGTTGCAATCCTTGCTGGAGGAGTTGCGCGACCTGGGCATCCCTTCCGACCCAAGGCTTCTTGACGAGCTGCGCCTGGGCGATGCGGCATCACAGGAGTCTGCTCCTGCGGACCACGCTCATATCGATGAGCTGTCCGTCGAAGCCCTGATGTATGCGCTTGACGCGGCACGTGTGGATCTGTTGCTGCCTCTCCTGAAACCTGAACCTGTTGCGTTGCTGGCCTTCCTGCTCTCTTTGAAATCCTGGTCTTGGGCCGATTCCCTGCTGTCGGCACTTGAGACGCACAGGCGGCTCTCTTTGCGCCTGCAGGTCGACAGCCTGGACAGCAGAGCCGGGGCGGCCCCAGACCAGGCCGCTCAGCTGCGGCTCGCGCTATTGCGGCGCTTGCTGCGACGCTACCGAACCGTCGAGGCCTCAGCGTCCCCGCAGAACGCGACCAGCGCATACAGGGGTGGTTTTGCAGGCTGGTGGCAGGAACGGCGCCGGTTCTGGTCCAGCATCATTGCACCCGTGAGGGCCTATAAGTGACCGCGAAAGGCTTTGTTATCAGAGGCGCCGTGGAGGGCGCGCCGCTCGAGTTGCGCGTGGCGTCGCGCGCGGCTGCAGTGCTGCCCTTGCAGCGTCCGATAGTCGATAAGTCAGCGACCTTGATGACCGGCCGGACGTTGCAGGAACCTGATGCGGATCTCGAACAGGCCCGGCAGGAAGCGCGCACCCTCGGGTACGAGGCAGGCAGGGTCCAGGGTCAAAAAGACGGTTATGAGGCGGGCATGAAACAGGCGCTGGAGCGCGCTGAACAGGAGCGCCATGCGCTTCTTGAAGACCATGAGGCTGGCCAGCAGAAGCTGGTCGATGCCCTGGCAAAGATCRGGCAAATGGCTGATGCGATGGTTGGGCAGAAAAACCGCTTTCTGGATGACGCCGAGGATGACATGGTGGCGCTCGCTTTTGAGGCGTTTTGCCGGGTGCTGGGCGAAACGGTCCCTACCCGGGACATGCTGAAGGCGGGCGTGGTGAACGCGCTCGCCCATTGGCGAGGCAAAGCGGCGCTCGAAATTCATGTCCACCCCGAAGACCTGCGGTGGCTTGAAGCGGATACAGATTTGGGAGCCCGCATCGCATCGCAGAGAAATCACACAACGCGGTGGGTTGCCAGCACTGAGATCACCTTGGGCGGCTGCATGTTGCGTTCCCCCGAGGGCGCGCTCGACGCCCGCCTTGATGCGCAGGTTGAGGCGCTCAAAACAATGCTGCTTCAGACCCGGGCGACACGCCGGGCGGAGCGTCCGGCATGAACTCCAACCCGGGCTCCCCGGCCGTTTCCGACCTGGCAGGCCAGGCCTTCAGTCCGGGGCTGAGCGCCTATCGAAAAGCTGTACGGGAGCAGGAACTGATGAGGCGTATAGGCTGGGTGCGCCAGGTCCAGGGTTTGGCCATCCAGGCGCAAGGGCCGGACGCCGTGGTGGGCGAGTTGTGCCGGATCCGTCCGCGCCTGGCGCCGCATGACCCGTCGGGATCGGATGCGGCAGGCGATTTGTTTTCGGCGAATGCGGGGGTATTGGCCGAGGTAGTGGGTTTGCATGCCGGCCATGTCACGCTGCTTCCTTATGGCTCGCTTCAGGGCGTCAGCGCTGGCGCCGAGGTGGTTGCGCTGGGCCGGGCATCGACCTTTGGGGTGGGTCCTGCCCAGATTGGCCGCGTGATAGACGGCTTTGGCGAGCCTCTGGATGGCGGTGCGCGGCCTGCCACGGTTCGCGACGTTCCCTTGCACGGCGCGCCCGTCAATCCCATGAAGCGACCGCCGGTTGCCCGCATCATCGAAACCGGCATTCGGGCGATCGACGGCCTGCTGACTTTGGGCCAAGGCCAGCGCGTCGGAATCTTCGCGGGAAGCGGCGTCGGGAAGAGCACTTTGCTCGGCATGATTGCGCGCCATGTCAAGGCCGACATCAACGTCATCGCGCTGATCGGTGAACGCGGGCGGGAAGTCCGGGACTTTATCGACAAACAGCTGGGGCCGGAGGGTCTGCAGCGGTCCGTTGTTGTGGTCGCTACCGCAGACCAACCCGCACTGGCCCGGATCCGCGCCGCCCATGCGGCCGTTGCGATCGCCGAATACTTCAGGGACCAGGGACGGCAGGTCCTTCTCACCATGGACTCGGTCACCAGGCTGGCGATGGCTCGCCGTGAAGTCGGGCTCTCGGCAGGTGAACCACCCACGGCGCGGGGCTATACGCCCTCGGTGTTTGCCGAGTTGCCGCAACTGTGCGAACGCTTCGGCACATCGGACAGCGGCGGTGCGATCACGGCCTTGCTGACGGTTCTTGTCGAAGGTGACGATTTCAACGAACCCATCTCGGACAACCTGCGCGCCATACTGGACGGCCACATCGTGCTGTCGCGCTCGCTGGCCCATACCGGCCAATATCCCGCCATTGACGTCCTGCAAAGCACCAGCCGTTTGCGCACAGACCTCACGGACGCCGCCGAGCGTGAGCTGGTCAACCGCGTGACCCGGCATATTTCACTGATGGAGCGCAATCGCCAGATGGTGGAAATTGGCGCCTATGAAGCTGGAACCAACCCGCAACTGGACCAGGCGCTGCGGCGTGACACGGCACTTCGAGAGTGGATGACGCAACGGGACGGTGGTTTTGACCGGCTGCGTGCGCTGGAGCAATTGCGGGCCTGCATGGCGGAAGCCCTAGCTGTTCCGGCAGCCATGCCGGGCACCAAAGCGGGAGGCCCGAGATGAACCTGCCAGGTGACAAAAATTCGGGAAAAGGTGATTTGCGCGGGTTCAAATACCCGTTGGAGCCGTTGGCCAGGCGAGCCCAATGGG
>NZ_JBFUBD010000193.1:0-5253 GCF_056405935.1 Polaromonas sp. P1_E3 | reverse complement strand
CCGTTACACCGCGCTGATCGCCAAGCTTGGCCTGCGCAAGTAATCGGTAAAAACGATTTGAAAGCGCCTGAGTTAGTTCACTAGCTCAGGCGCTTTTTACTTCGGAGCAAGGCAAAACGAGCACGCGCTGTGTCATTCCACAAGAAAAGCCCTGGTCAGGCACCTGATCCCAGGCATTTTGTGGAATGGCATCGTGTTCAGCCAGCCGCCGCTCCGGGCCTCCCGCACTGCCTCAAGTGCGTGAATTTAGTGGAGATAAGAACATGAGCATTTTCAACAAAGTCACCAAGTCTTTCCAATGGGGCCAGCACAAGGTCACCATGGAAACCGGCGAAGTCGCACGCCAGTCCAGCGGCGCAGTCATCGTCGACATGGACGGCACCGTGGTGCTGGCCACCGTGGTCGCCAAGACCGATGCCAAGCCCGGCCAGGACTTCTTCCCCCTGACCGTCGACTACCTCGAGAAAACCTACGCCGCCGGCCGCATTCCCGGCAGCTTCTTCAAGCGCGAAGGCCGCCCCAGCGAATTCGAAACGCTGACCTCCCGCCTGATCGACCGCCCGATTCGCCCGCTGTTCCCCGAAGGCTTCTTCAATGAAGTGCAGGTCGTGATCCACGTGCTGTCGCTGAACCCTGAAGTGGAAGGCGACATCCCCGCGCTGATCGCCTCGAGCGCCGCGTTGTCGATCTCCGGCATCCCGTTCAACGGCCCCATCGGCGCCGCACGCGTGGCCTACATCGACGGCCAGTACGTTCTGAATCCCGGCAAGACCCAGCTCAAGGATTCGAAGATGGATCTCGTCGTGGCCGGCACCGAAGCCGCCGTGCTGATGGTCGAGTCCGAAGCCCAGCAGCTGTCCGAAGAAATCATGCTCGGCGCCGTGGTGTTTGGCCATGAGCAGGGCAACATCGCCATTAACGCGATCCATGAACTCGTGCGCGACGCCGGCAAGCCGGTCTGGGACTGGAAAGCGCCCGCCAAGAACGAACCACTGATCGCCAGGGTCAACGAACTCGCCGGCGCCAAGCTGCAAGCCGCGTACCAGATCCGCGCCAAGCAAGCCCGTACACAAGCCTGCCGCGTGGTGACCTCGGAAGTCATGGCCGCACTGAAGGCTGACGGCGTTGAGTTTGACGGCGTTGCCGTTGAAGGCATGCTGTTCGACATCGAAGCCAAAATCGTTCGCAGCCAGATCCTGGCCGGTGAGCCTCGCATCGACGGCCGCGACACGCGCACCGTTCGCGCGATTGAAATCCGCAACAGCGTATTGCCACGCACGCACGGCTCGGCCCTGTTCACACGTGGCGAAACCCAGGCACTGGTCGTGACCACGCTGGGCACCGAGCGCGACGCGCAGCGCATCGACGCGCTGTCGGGCGACTACGAAGACCGCTTCATGCTGCACTACAACATGCCTCCGTTCGCCACCGGCGAAACCGGCCGTGTCGGCTCGCCAAAACGCCGTGAAATCGGCCACGGCCGCCTGGCCAAGCGCGCGCTGATCGCCGTGCTGCCCACGAAGGAAGAATTCCCGTACACCATGCGTGTAGTGTCTGAAATCACCGAATCGAATGGTTCCTCGTCGATGGCTTCGGTCTGCGGCGGCTGCCTGTCGCTGATGGACGCCGGTGTGCCGATGAAAGCCCACGTGGCCGGTATCGCCATGGGCCTGATCAAGGAAGACAACCGCTTCGCCGTGCTGACCGACATCCTGGGCGACGAAGATCACCTGGGCGACATGGACTTCAAGGTTGCCGGTACCACCTTCGGTATCACCGCACTGCAGATGGACATCAAGATCCAGGGTATCACCAAGGAAATCATGCAGGTCGCACTGGCCCAGGCCAAGGAAGCCCGCATGCACATCCTGGGCAAGATGCAGGAAGCCATGGGCGAAGCCAAGGCTGAAGTTTCCGACTTCGCGCCACGCCTCTACGTCATGAAGATCAATCCCGAGAAGATCCGCGACGTGATCGGCAAGGGCGGCGCCGTTATCCGTGCGCTGACCGAAGAAACCGGCACGCAGATCAACATCGAGGAAGACGGCACCATCACCATCGCCTCGAACGATAGCGCCAAGGCCGACGAGGCCAAGCGCCGTATCGCCGAGATCACCGCTGAAGTCGAAATCGGCAAGGTCTATGAAGGCCCGGTCACCAAGATCCTGGACTTCGGCGCGCTGATCAACCTGCTGCCCGGCAAGGACGGCCTGCTGCACATCAGCCAGATCGCCCACGAACGCGTCGAGAAAGTCACCGACTACCTGAGCGAAGGCCAGATCGTCAAGGTGAAGGTTCTTGAGACCGACGAAAAGGGCCGCGTCAAGCTGTCCATGAAGGCCCTGCTGGACCGTCCGGCCCAGGATCAGGACCGGGGTTGATCAATACCTGCTATTGATTTTGTAGCTGCCTGCGCTCTTGTACAAAGGGCTGGCGGCTCAAATGACATTGATACGCCATGAAAGTTGTTGAAATTACCTCCTACGGCAAGCCTGAGGTGTTGTGCCTGGCTGATCGCCCGGCGCCCATTGAAGGTCCTGGCGAGGTAGTGATCCGCGTGAGCGCCAGCGGCGTCAACCGCCCCGATGTGCTTCAGCGCATGGGTCACTATCCAGTACCGCCGGGGGCATCGGACATTCCGGGGCTTGAAGTGGCGGGTGTCATYGTGTCTGGCGATGCAAAAGCCTTGACCGCCGCGGGTTTGAAAATCGGCGACCGCGTCTGTGCGCTGGTCGCGGGCGGGGGATATGCCGAGCTGTGTGTTGCTCCCGCTGCTCAGTGCCTTCCGGTGCCTGCAAGCCTCAGCGATATCGAAGCGGCTTCGCTGCCTGAGACCTTTTTCACGGTCTGGAGCAATGTGTTCGAGCGCGCTCATTTGCAGCCGGGCGAAACACTGTTGATTCAGGGCGGCTCCAGCGGCATCGGCGTGACGGCCATCCAGATTGCCAAGGCATTGGGGGCCACGGTGCTGGTCACGGCAGGCAGTGACGACAAGTGCGCCGCCTGCGTGGCGTTGGGTGCTGACCATGCCATCAATTACAAAACCAGCGATTTCTCCGAAGAGGTCAAAAAGCTCACGAACGGGAAGGGCGTTGACGTCATTCTCGATATGGTGGCTGGCGGGTATGTGACGCGAGAGGTTGACTGCATGGCCGAGGACGGCCGCCTGGTCATCATTGCCTTGCAGGGCGGCGTCAAGGCTGAATTCAATGCCGGCCTCGTGCTGCGCAAGCGCCTGACGATCACTGGTTCGACCTTGCGTCCGCGTTCCGTCGAATTCAAGGCGGCCATCGCGGCTGCGTTGAAAGAAAAAGTCTGGCCGCTGATTGCCAGCGGCGCTGTCAAGCCTGTGATTCACAGTACGTTTGCCGCCGCTGATGCGGCCAAGGCGCACGCGCTGATGGAGTCCAATCAGCATGTCGGAAAAATCGTTTTAACCTGGTCGCCGACACCATGAAAAAGCTAATTGCTGGTAATTGGAAAATGAACGGCAGCCTGGAGGCCAACGCGGCCTTGCTCGAGGCCCTGGCCAAGGGGTTGGCCAATCCTCCGGCATGCGATGTGGCGATTTGTGTGCCCGCGCCTTACCTGGCACAGGTTCAGCAATTGCGAACTGCAAAGCCCGGTCTGTCCGTCGTTGAGCTTGGTGCGCAGGATGTGTCCGTACATGCCGGCGGCGCTTATACGGGTGAAGTCAGTGCCACCATGCTCAAGGAGTTTGGTTGCCGTTTTGCCATTGTTGGTCATTCGGAACGCCGCCAATATCACGGCGAGACTGATGCGGTGGTGGCCGACAAGGCGAAATCTGCACTGGCCTGTGGTGTTACGCCCATTGTGTGTGTTGGCGAAACGCTGGCCGAACGCGAAGCTGGGCATACGGAAGAGGTCGTCAAGCGTCAGCTGGCGGCGGTGATTCATGCCAACGGACATTGCATCAGCGAGATTGTGGTGGCCTATGAACCTGTATGGGCCATCGGCACCGGCAAGACCGCTTCCCCGGACGAGGCGCAGGCGATGCACGCGGTGCTGCGGAGCCAACTGAAGGCGGCGACGGATCAGTTTGCTCGCGTGAAAATTCTGTATGGCGGCAGCATGAATGCGGCCAACGCCGCAACACTGCTAGCCCAGCCTGACATCGACGGCGGCCTGATTGGCGGCGCATCCCTGAAGGCCACCGATTTCTTGACAATTATTGCTGCAGCCCGCAACTGACGAGCGCAGCACGCTATTAAATTAGGAGTAAAAATGAACGTTGTATTAACCATTGTCCTCGCCGTGCAGATGCTTTCGGCGCTTGGCATGATTGGCCTGATCCTGGTGCAACACGGCAAGGGCGCAGACATGGGCGCGGCGTTCGGCAGCGGCGGTTCAGGCAGCCTTTTTGGCGCCAGCGGCAGTGCCAATTTCCTGTCGCGTACTACCGGGGTTCTGGCTGCGTTGTTTTTTGCCTCCACCTTGCTGCTTGCTTACTTTGGTAATGTCTCGGGGCGCACCAGCTCCAGCGTTCTCGAAGGTGCTGCAGTGACGGCGCCGGCGCCTGCTCCCGCCGCTTCCGGTGCGGCCCAGATTCCGGGGACCTCGGCTCCTGCGGCCACCGGCACGGCAGTTCCGGTTCCAGCTGCACCTGCCGCATCGGGTGCTGCGCAAATCCCGACGAAATAACGAGATTTTGCTGGTGCCCGTAGCCGGGTGCGGCAATATTTCGGGGTAAACTCTAAGACTGTCTGGAAAGCCAAAACCGCAAGGTTCCTCATGCCATCCAGTCAGTTAAAAACCGCGGACGTGGTGAAATTGGTAGACACGCTATCTTGAGGGGGTAGTGCCGAAAGGTGTGCGAGTTCGAGTCTCGCCGTCCGCACCAGATTGACATGCATCGGCAGCAGCGCTCCGGCAATGTTGTCGGCTCAAACGGCAGCTGAAGCAAACCGCGCAAGTGGCTTTTCAGAAGTTGAATCCACGATGAACCTCGATCAATACCTTCCTGTTCTTTTGTTTATTCTGGTTGGTGTGGGTGTCGGCGTGGTGCCTCAGGTCCTGGGGCGATTGTTGGGCCCTGTGCGTCCCGACAGCGAAAAAAACTCCCCCTATGAATGCGGCTTCGAGGCTTTCGAAGATGCCCGCATGAAGTTCGATGTGCGCTATTACCTGGTCGCCATCCTCTTCATTCTTTTTGACCTCGAAATTGCATTTCTCTTTCCCTGGGCCGTGGCGCTCAAGGAAATCGGTCCTGTCGGCTTCTGGTCGGTCATGATT
>NZ_JBFUBD010000192.1:0-5261 GCF_056405935.1 Polaromonas sp. P1_E3 | reverse complement strand
GGCTACACTTTTCTTGCGACCTGTCCTGGGTCGCACCTCCCTCCACTGGCGTAGCCAGTTTTACTGCCCGGTCTTCCGGGCTTTTTTTTGCCCTGCTCGCGGCTACGCGGCTTCAGGCTGGGGTAGCAGCATCCCTTTTGTCTCGATAAACGCGATGACCTCCGCAAGGCCGGCATGGGTCTTGAGATTGGTCATGACAAAAGGCTTCAGGCCCTTGGCCGTGGTGCGCATGCGTATGGTGTCCGCCTGCATCACGCCCAGGTCAGCGCCCACATGCGGGGCCAGGTCGGTTTTATTGATGACGAACAGGTCACTTTTGGTGATGCCGGGTCCRCCCTTGCGTGGAATTTTCTCCCCGGCGGCAACGTCGATCACGTAGATGGTGAGGTCGCTCAGCTCGGGGCTGAAGGTAGCGGCGAGGTTGTCGCCGCCGGACTCCACAAACACGACGTCGGCGTCAGGGAAGTCCACCAGCATACGGTCGATGGCTTCCAGGTTGATCGAAGCGTCTTCTCGTATGGCGGTGTGTGGGCAGCCGCCGGTTTCCACGCCCATGATGCGTTCGGCGTCCAGCGCGCCGCTGACGGTCAGGATGCGCTGGTCTTCCTTGGTATAAATGTCGTTGGTAATGGCGACGAGGTCGTATTTGGCCTTCATGCCTTTGCACAGCATTTCAAGCAGGGTGGTTTTTCCGGAACCGACCGGGCCCCCGATGCCGACGCGCAGAGGCGGGAGTTTTTTGGTGCGGTTGGCGATGTGGTGCAGACTCATGGTTGGCTTTGTGGAGGTTGCAAGGGGTCTCAGGAGCGGAACAGCCGCGAATACTGGGTTTCGTGCTGTGACGAAAGAATGGCCAGCATGGGGGAAAAGGCCTGGCGTTCATCATCGGGCAGCTGCATGGCGGCCTCGACCGCTGCGGGTATGCCGCCGGCCAGGCGGGCCAGCATGCGCTGGCCGGCGCTTTGGCCCAAAGGCACGGATTTGATGGCGGCTTGTGTCATGTTTTCAGCCCAGCCGAAAGCATAGGCCAGCAGGCAGTCTCGCACGCCCGCCTCGGTCTGTGAAACGGCCAGCGCAAAGGCGGCGGGGAAGGTCGGCTGCATCTGCGCACAGGCTTCAATGTGTGCGGCGTTGACACCGTCATGGTTGCGCAGCCAGTCCAGCAGGGAGCGGCCCATCTGTTCGGCCTGGGCGCGCAGTTCGCTGGTTTCCCGGGTTTGCAGCACCCAGTCATTGAGTTGCCGCACGCGTGGCAGGTTGCCTGAGCGCCAGGCCGGAACAGCCTGTGCAATCACCGCCAGGTCGCCGCGTGCCACGCTCAGCTGAAGCTGGTCGGTAAGCCAGTCGCTTGCTATCATTTCCGTAGCTGGTTGCGCACGATCCATGGCGGTTTCAAGCCCTTCCGAGTATGAAAAACCGCCTACCGGCAGGGCTGGGGAGGCCAGCCAGATCAGCTGGAGCAGGCTGGAAGCCGCAAGCTGCTCTGCAGGCGGTGCGGACATATTCATCTACGGCCTATTGCGGCTTGTGCCTGTGGATCTGGATGGCGACCGGCTTGGCGTCATGGGCGTGATCGCCGTGGCCATGGTTGCAATCGGGGCCATGCACGTGTGGCGCGGGGGCAGGCTGCGCGTGGTCATGGAAATGTCCGGAAGAATGGTCATGTCCATGGCTGTGGCCGTCGGCGCTGTAGGCCCCGCCTTCCGGCTCGAAGGCTTCCTCCACCTCATTCACGATCAGGTGCATCGCACGCAGCATGTCGGCCAGCACGTGGTCGGGTTCAATTTTGAGATGGTCGGGCTTGAGTTCAATCGGCACATGCCGGTTGCCCAGGTGGTAAGCGGCGCGTGTCAGGTCAAAAGGCGAGCCGTGCGACAGGCACGCGGTGATGCGGAGCACGGCCTGGGGCGCGGCAACCACTTTGACCATGGAGCCATCTTCTGCCACCAGCACGTCGCCACCGCGCACCAGTGTGCCGCGCGGCAGGAACACCCCAAGGTGGCGGTTAAGCGAGTCGGTCGCGTCAAATCGGCTTTTTTGGCGCACGTCCCAGTCGAGCTCGACAGAGGCGGCGCGTTTGAGAAGCACGGGCGCGAGGCCCTTGCCTTGCGGGATGATTTTGGAGCACTGCAWCATGGAGGGGGTCATTGTCGGCAAAGCGTTGTTGGGGGATTTATGCTGCTTTGGAGGCATTCACGAAGCCGGTTTTTGCAGCTCACTGCGCCTTCTTGAACACGACCACCAAATGAGAGGTGATCTGTGTGGAGGGCGAGCTGCTTACCTCGAGGGACACGCCCTCGCTTTCCCAAATGGCGCCGCCGAACAGACCGGCGTGGCGCGATTCCAGGGTCATCGACTTGGGCGCGCCGTATTTTTTACGGAACTCGGCGGCAATCTTCTCGAAGTTGGCCTTGGTCGATGCGTTCTGCACGTATTGATCCTCTTGCCGGGCCAGCACGTTGACGAGCTTGCCGTCGATGAAGCGGAAGCAGGTGTTGAACTTCACGCCGGCGAGGGCCAGGCTCGCCTCTCGCAGGCAGGTGCCCCAAGGCTCGCCGGTCGGTGCCGCGGCAATGGGTTTGGCGGAGGGAAATCGGTTGGACACATCGGCCGGCGACATGCCCAGTTTCGTGCCGGGCCATAGTTCCTGGGCGTGGCTTGCGGCGGCGGCGCAAGCCAATGCGGTAGCGATCAATGCAAGGCGCGCTGCGGACTCGAACGGTGTGGTGGGTTTCATGGCGAAAGGTGAGTTAGCGAGATTCCGATTGTTGCAGCCCGCCTCTGCGTCACCGCCTAGAAAAGAAAATAGCGTTGCGTCATCGGCAGGCTGGTGGCTGGCTCGCAGGTCAGCAACTGGCCGTCTGCGCGCACCAGGTAGGTCTGTGCGTCAACCTCCATCCTGGKGAGATAGGCATTGTGGACCATGTGCTGCTTGCGCACGCCGCGCACGTTTTTCACGGCGCTCACGGTCTTGGCCAGGCCGAAGCGTTCCTTGACGCCGGCGCTCAGCCCCGCTTGCGAGACAAAAGTCAGCGAACCTTTGGCAATCGCGCCGCCGAAGCCGCCGAACATGGGGCGGTAGTGCACCGGCTGCGGTGTAGGGATGGAGGCATTCGGGTCGCCCATGGCAGCCATGGCGATAAAGCCGCCCTTGAGGATGACTGAAGGCTTGATGCCGAAGAAGGCCGGTTTCCAGACCACCAGGTCTGCCCACTTGCCCAGCTCGACCGATCCGACCTCGTGCGAGATGCCATGGGCAATCGCGGGGTTGATGGTGTATTTGCTGATGTAGCGCTTGGCCCGGAAGTTGTCATGGCGGTCCGAATCACCAGGCAGCTTGCCGCGCTGCTGCTTCATCTTGTGCGCAGTCTGCCAGGTGCGGATGATGACTTCGCCCACACGGCCCATGGCCTGGCTGTCGCTGCTCATCATGCTGATCGCGCCCAGGTCATGCAGCACGTCTTCAGCGGCAATGGTTTCCTTGCGGATGCGGCTTTCGGCAAAGGCCAGGTCTTCGGCAATGCCGGCGTCCAGGTGGTGRCACACCATCAGCATGTCGACGTGCTCGTCGAGTGTGTTGACGGTGTAAGGCATGGTCGGGTTGGTGGAAGAGGGCAGGAAGTTTTCTTCGCCCACCACGCGCAGGATGTCCGGTGCGTGTCCACCGCCAGCGCCTTCGGTGTGGAAGGCGCAGAGGCTGCGGCCTTTGGTCGCGGCAATCGTGTTCTCGACAAAGCCCGATTCATTGAGCGTGTCGCTGTGGATGGCAACCTGCGTGTCGGTTTCTTCCGCCACATCCAGGCAGTTGCTGATGGCCGCGGGTGTGGTGCCCCAGTCCTCATGCAGTTTCAGGCCAATGACGCCGGCGTTGATCTGCTCGTGCAGCGCGGCGGGCAGGCTGGCATTGCCTTTGCCCAGGAAGCCCAGGTTCATGGGAAATGCGTCGGCGGCCTGCAGCATGCGCTCAATGTTCCACGGGCCAGGCGTGCAGGTGGTGGCAAAGGTGCCCGTGGCCGGGCCGGTGCCGCCTCCCAGCATGGTGGTAATGCCGGAGGTGAGCGCTTCTTCGATCTGCTGCGGGCAGATGAAGTGAATGTGCGARTCGATGCCGCCGGCCGTGACGATCATGCCTTCGCAGCTGATGATCTCGGTGCCGGGACCGATGATCATGTCGACGCCCGGCTGGGTGTCAGGGTTGCCGGCCTTGCCGATGGCGGCGATGCGCCCACCCTTGATGCCGATGTCGGCCTTGACAATGCCCCAGTGATCGATGATGAGCGCGTTGGTCATCACGCAGTCCATGGCGCCTTCGGCCCGGGTCTTCTGCGACTGGGCCATGCCGTCGCGAATCGTTTTGCCGCCGCCAAATTTGACTTCCTCGCCGTAGCTGCCGGCGCGCAAGGTGTAGTCGGCTTCGACTTCGACCATCAAATCCGTATCAGCAAGACGCAGGCGGTCACCCACCGTGGGGCCGAACATTTCCGCGTAGGCGCGGCGTCCAATGGTTGCCATCAAATTGCTCCCGCAGGGCCGCCCCAAGGGAGGCAAGCGCCCCCTGGGGGGGCAGTGAATACACGAAGTGAAGAACGTGGGGGCATCACAACTTTCCTTGAATCAGGCCGCGAAATCCGAACACTTTTCGGTCGCCGGAAAACTCCACCAGTTCCACCGTGCGCTGCTGCCCCGGCTCAAAGCGCACGGCCGTGCCCGAAGCGATGTTTAGCCGCATGCCGCGCGCAGCATCACGGTCAAAACCGAGGGCGCCGTTGGTTTCGGCGAAGTGGTAATGCGAGCCGACCTGGATGGGGCGGTCGGCCGTGTTCTGCACGACGACGGTCAACGTGCGCCGGCCTGCGTTGAGCACATGGTCGGGTCCGTCGGTAAGGAGTTCGCCAGGGATCATGTTGAACGCCTCAAGCCAGTTGGGTGAGCAGGGCCACGCCAAAGGCGGCGACAGCAGCGCCTGCCGCACGCGGCACCCATACATTGGCGCTGCGCAGCGCCCAGCCCGCAGCCAGGCCCGTCAGGTGTAGCAGCAGCGTGGCGGCAAGCATGCCCGTGAGGGTGGCCCAGGCGTTGGCCGTCCCGGCGAGTTCATAGCCGTGTGCCAAGCCATGGAAAAGGGCGAACACGCCGACGACCAGCGCGGCCGCAACGCCTGTCATCCGCCAGCGCGCGACGACCAGCAGGCCGGTGACCAGCAGTGAAGCCGCGATCATGGGTTCGACGGCGGGAACCTGCACACCCTGCAGGCCCAGCAG
>NZ_JBFUBD010000191.1:0-5274 GCF_056405935.1 Polaromonas sp. P1_E3 | reverse complement strand
GTGCCGGACTGGGTGATGCCGGCCGTTCCGTCCACCGTCCCCACCGACAATGCAGAGTAGGAGCTAACCTCGAAATTGTTCGTTCCGTAGGCGCGACCGCTGACCTGGCTGATCTGGTTGAGTGAGTTGGCCAGGATGACGGTTTGTGCATCGGCCTTCAGGTTGGCAACCGTGAATGCCGCTGTTTGCGAGATGCCCGAACCTGCAGTGCTGCTATTGAGCAGGCTCAGGCTGGGTGCGCTGGCCAGGTTGATCGCGCCGCCGGTGTTGCCGATCGCAATGCCGCCGGTGTTGGCGGTGCTGCCGATCACGATCGCAGAAGCGGTGATCCGGTTGAGCTCGGCGTTGCTCAGGTTCATGGCGGCGGTTTCTGATGCGCCGCCAAGTGTGATCGCCCGGCTGTTGTTGAGGAAGTCCGCGCTGACCAGCACCTTGCCCGCGCCCGCGTTGACGGCGGAGCCGATGTTGATGCGGTCGCCCAGCAGCGTGATCGCACCGCCTCCGCTGGTGATGCTGGCGCCGTCGATATTCAGGGCGTAGCTGCCGGCCGGCGCAATTGCACCCGTAGGAAAATTCATTCCGCGCAGCGTCATGGCCGCGGTGTTGGAGTTGATGCTGCCGCCGGTCAGGCTCACGGCATGACCCCCGCCCATAGAACTTGTCCCACCGAGGTTGCCGATCATGGTGATCTCGCCGGTCGAGTTGATGCTGCCGCCCACCATGGAGATGCCGGTAATATTCGCCGTTCCCCCGTTTGAACTACTGAACAAACCCGTACTGTTAAAACCAAGCCTGCCCGCGATGATGTCTGCGCCTGCATCGATGAGGACGCCGGAGCCGCTGATCCCGGCAGCATTTAACGAGGACGAACCGTCGAGCGTGATGCTGCGGAAGGTGCCGGACTGCACTTTTCCTCTTGCTATAAGGCCCTTGACCTCGGTGGCGGCACTACTGACACCGGCAAGGCCGGTAGCGGTGATATAGCCGCCAGTGCTGGATACCTCCGAGCCGGTGCCGAGTTCCACGCCGGCAGTACCTGCCAGGGAAAACAACCCTGTACGCCCGGTGATGTCGATGTTGCCCGCACCCGTGATCTTGGCCAAAGAATCCAGCCGTACCCCGCGGGCCACCTGAGCAATGACCCCGGTCGTGCCTACGTCACCGGCGATGGTGACGGCGCCGSTGCGGCCGGTCACGCTGGAATTGGTGACAACCACACCGCCCGAAGAGCCGCCCGTGGCGCTGCCGCCGCCGTTCACCAGTCTGCCGGTGATGTTTATCGTGCCGCCCCCGCTGACGCCGACGTTGGTTTGCGTGGCGCCTTCATTGACGAGCTCGAGCGCGTGGTGGCTCGTCCTGGCACCCGACGCTTCGACGGTGATGTTTCCGGTGCTTGCCACGCTGGTGCCCGCCAGCTTCACGGCGCTATCGGCGCTGTTGATGTTGGCATTTCCGCTGGTAAGCGTGGAGCGGTCCAGCAGCACGCCATACTGCGACTGGTCTGTCGTGGTGCCATTGATGGTGAGGGCGCCGGTGCCGGCGTTCAGGGTGCTTTGGGACACCAGCACGCCCGAACTCCCGGCCTGGCCCGCGCCGGTGAGCGAGATCGCGCCTCCGCTGGTCTGCAGGACCGTATTGCTGACATCCAGCCCGCCGGCGGAGTTGATATTGATCGTTCCGGCGCCGCCGGTCACGGAAATTGCGGAGGTCTTGATGGCCTGGCTGGCCGCGGCTGTGGTCACGCTCGCCGAGCCCCCGCCGGAAACCTTGAACGTCAGGCCGGCGCCGTGCGTGCTGCCCGTGAGGTCGATGCCGGTACCGGTGGCTCCCGTGGTTCTGATGGTGAGATTGAAGCCACTGAGGAGCTCTACATCGGCATTGCCRAAGGTGCCCGAGACGTTGATCGAATCCGTGGCCTCGATCAGCATATTGGAGCTTGCCGACTCAATAAAGTCTTCGTAAATGGTGTCGGCCGCCCCGCCTGTCCCGCCCGCGATGGTCATCGTGGCCGGGTCGAGCAGCCAGGTTCCTGTCTTGCCCTGCGGCGCCAGCGTGTTGACCCTGAAGCCTGGCAGGATCTTGAAGTTCGCGGCGCTGGTTTCAATAAAGCCGCCATCGCCGCCATCCGGGGCGCTGGCATCGAGCGTGCCGCCCATGTTGACCATGCCGTGCTCCATATCGCCGATCAGCATGATGCGGCCGGCCTTATTGGCGATGGTCTTCGCTTCAATGATGCCGGTGTTGTTGACCGTTCCCATGGTCAGGCTGTCGAGTGCCTTGGCGCCTAGCAGCACCTGACCACCGTCGGCCTTGATCAGCTGTTTGTTCTCTGCCAGTGCGTTGATCGCGCCCTGGTCGATGCTGTAGCCGAGCAGGCTTCCGTTGTCCAGATTCAGGGTGATCTTGTTGCCTGCGGCGAGCAGGGCCGTGCCCAGGCTCGCCGTCATCACGCCTTCGTTGCGCACTTCGGGCGCCAGCAGTGCCAGGTAGCCGCCCTGCCCTGCATTCAGGTTGCCTTGATTGACGACGGAACCGCTGGAGCCGTTGTTGCTGAACACATGGTTGCCGGCCATGAAGTCGGCATTGCTCATGGAAAGGGTAGAAGCCACCAGGCCGCCAACGTTGACCTGAGAACCCGCACCAAACAACACACCGTTGGGATTGAGAATGAAGACCTGGCCGTTGGCGGTCAGGCTGCCCAGCAGCTCGCTGGGGCTGCTGCCGGTGATGCGGTTCAGCGCAATCGCTGAGGCATTGGGCTGGTTGAATCGCAGCGCCTCGTTGGCCGCAGTAGACAAACTGGTCCAGTCGATGGCCAGGCGCTGGCTGGCCTGGTTGATGGTGGTGGTGTTGCCTAGCGTGGAGACACTGCCGCTACCCGCCGACACACTGGCATTGGCTGCATCGGCCGCATGCGCTTCATGTGTGAGCACCGCCAGGGAGGTAAGCAACACCAGCGCCGCGCGGCAGGCCGTATTGAGCCTGAAGCCCGCGCCACCGCCATCGACGCCATGGCCTCCTTCCGCCTGCACGTCATCCCACTGCACGCTGCCGCGCGCCGAGCCACCCTTGCTTCTGCCCTTGGCATTTTCCGCCACGGCCACCCACAGATTCAGGGCGGTGTTCCAGACGAGGCGGTAAATACGGTTCATGCTGGCGTGACTTTTCATGGAGGCTTTCGTTGGCAGGTGGAACTTGCAGCGAGCCAGGTTGCCCGCCAATCAGTCGGGCCAGCGCCCCGGATGTTGTGGAACGCCTTGCCCGACTGGCCGTCATCGTACGAATCACGAAAGCCGCTGTCTGTAGCGCATATGCGCTACGCCAGATACCTTCAGGGGCCCCGTTCTAGAGACGAGATCGGGTTGCAGACCAACAAAAATGGGCGCGAACAGCTATCAAAAATATAGCAAACCGGTCGGCCGGGTGGCATGATGATCGGCACCGGCGGGCAGCGAACAGGCCCTGCCGGTGACCAGACACCCGTTACCGGCCTGCACGTAGAACAAACGAGCTACACAAATAGCGAGTCGTGCGCCCGAAACCGTCGCAAAATGTCTGCCTGATGAATGCACCTTCCGCTGAACAAGACCTGCCCGTGATCCATGTCGCCATCGTCGAGGACGATCCGGGCTTTCGCGGAGCGCTGAGTCGCGTGGTGCAGGGCGCTTCTGACATGCGCCTGGTGGGCGCAGCGGGCACCCGTGCCGAAGGCTTGCAGATGCTGAAACAACCGCCGGCCGATGTGCTGCTGGTTGATTTGGGCCTGCCCGATGGCTCGGGCATCGACGTGATCCGCGCGGCTTCCCGACAGTGGCCGGCCTGCAGCATCATGGTGAGCACCAATTTTGGCGACGAGACACATGTGATGCAGTCGATCGAATCCGGCGCCGCCGGCTACCTGCTGAAAGACAGCTCACCGCTGAAGATGGCGGCAGAGATTCGCAGCCTGGCCAGCGGCGGCAGCCCGATCAGCCCCATCATCGCCCGGCAGGTGCTGGCGCGCTTTCGCCGCAGCACCGCAGCTGGCGCCGGCACGACGCCCGCCGATATCGACGCGTCATCGCTGCTGTCGGCACGTGAAAAAGAAGTGCTGGACTACATCACCAAAGGCTTCACTGCGGTGGAAATCGCCAGGCTGATGGAGTTGTCGCACTTCACGGTGCGCACCTTTGTGCGGCGCATCTACAGCAAACTCAAGGTTACCTCCAAGGCTGAAGCGATCTACGAAGCCAGGAACCAGGGCATTTTGGCGCAGTAGTTGCCCGCGCGAATGCCTTTTCATCACCACCGCCTCCTGCGTTTTTCGCCCCGCATGTTAGYGCTGCTGGCAGCAGCTGCGGCGCTGACGGGTCTTGTCGCCTGTGATGCTGCGGGCACCCGCGCGGGTGATTCCCCCAGCGCAGCAGCCTTGCATCTCACCCAGGCTGACTGGCAGGTGCAAACCGATGCGGGCTTCACCTCGCCACCGCTCACCCTCGACGGCCAAATCCTGCCGGACCGCTGGCAACCCGTTACGCTGCCGCACGCCTTGCCCATAGCGTTGCTGGGACAGGCCCGGGCTGCAGCATCCGCCGGCGCGGCCCCCGTCACACGCACCAGCTGGTTTCGACTGACCGTGCCGCAGGCTCCGGCATCGTCCACGCCACTGGCGCTGTATGCGGCCCGCGTGCGCACCGACGGTACCCTCGCGGTGTATGCCGACGGTCACCTGGTACACACCGCACAGCAGCAAGGCCCGTTATGGAACAGCCCGCACACGCCCCTGTGGGTGCTGCTGGAGAAATCAGCCGATGGCCGGCCGCCGCACGAGATCACGCTGCGCATCGAGCACACGGCTGCGACGCAGGTGGCGCTGTCATCACTGTGGCTGGGCCCGGTGGAGGCCATCAGCTGGCGCTACCACGGCCGCCAATGGCTGCAGCAGGAATTGCCGGGCATGTTCAGCTCGGCTTTCCTCGCGGTCGGCATCTTCGCCTTGCTGGTGTGGTTGCGGCGCCGGCATGAGCCGGGCTATCTGCTGTTTTTTGTGCTGGCGGCCATGTCCTTCATGCGGGGCCTGCATTTTTATGTGAGCTTCCCGATTGCCAATGACTGGTTTGCCTGGTTCACCGTCAACTCGCTGTTCTGGCTGGTCACGGTGGTGCACTTTTCAATCGGCCTGCTGCACCGGCGCCAACAACTGTGGCTGACGCGGGCACTGATCACCGCGTCCGTGCTGATGGCCCTGCTGACCCTGCCCCTGTGGTCGGCCCTGCCCAACACGCCGAGGACCAC
>NZ_JBFUBD010000190.1:0-5277 GCF_056405935.1 Polaromonas sp. P1_E3 | reverse complement strand
GGCATGGCATTCGGGCTGGCGATGCTGTTCGGCTTCTTCACGGGTGGCTCCGGCAGCAGCAGTGGACGCGATGACCGGGATGGCAGCAGCTCGTCGGGCAGCAGTTCGAGCTCCAGCTCCAGCAGCCGGAGCTCGTCGGGCGGCTCCAGCAGCGGCGGCGGGTCGTCGGGCAGCTGGTAGGAGATGCCGGCAGCGCTGGATGCGCGCCGCCGGCCCAGGCTCACTTTGCGTTCACGATGCCCTTGAAGTCATAGGGCACCACAATGGTATGCACCTTGCCTGCGGCAACGCCTTCGGCGATCTTCAGGTTGGCCATGGCGTTCATGTAGCCAATCGCACCCGCGTTGGCGTTCAGGGCAGCAATGCGCTCTGCTTCTTTTTTGGCGGTCTGCACTTCGACCTCCTTGGTTTTCAGCTCGTTTTGCGCTCGCACCAGTTCGTTGGCACTCTGAACAATCACGTCGGCGGGGGTAATGGCACGCACCTGGATCTGGGAAACCGTGATCTTGTCCGCCAGCTTTTCCTCGGTCAGCGTCTTGATGACGTTTTCGCGGATTTTCTGCTCAATCGCCGGGCGGTTGTCGGCCATCTTGAGCGATTCATATTCGCGCGCCACCTTGTAAGCCGCATTGCGCGCGCTCATCGCCACATAGTTCTGCATCAGCAGGATGTCGCCGCCTTTGTCCGACAGGCCATGGAATGTCCGGTTTTTCGTGGTCCACAGTTCGGAAACAGCCGTCGGGTTGACGTTGTAGACCACCGTCATGTCGAAGTCCTTGACGGTTGAGTTGTCGGACGCCAGGGGTGTCATGTTGTCCACGGCCACCGCCACGTCCTGAATCTTGAAAGTCAGGATATCGCCGATCAGCGTCTGGTTAAAAGAGCCAGGCAGGCGCTCGGTCGGGTCTGTGGTTTTGTCAAAGTTGATGCGCAAGCCCACCTCGCCGGTTTCAATGCGGGTACATCCGGCCAGCAGTGCGAGCGTCAGGAGGGGGATCAGCGTGAAGAGAGTGCGTTGCATAGGTAATTCCCTGGTATTGGCGAACAGACCCTGGTCGCCGCTTTTTGTTGAGGTAGCGCCACCGGGGCGCTCCGGCGCAGATTATGCGGGAGGCTTATCAATAATTTCACAACCCCAGAAGCAGAATTCACGCAAGCGCGCCAACACGGGCGCTACCATGGCGGCAGCTTCCCTCAAAAAAACTGTCGTCTGGAGACCCCATGCCCGTGATCACCAACATCGAAGACCTGCGCGTCCTGGCCAAAAAGCGGGTGCCCCGCATGTTTTACGACTACGCCGACTCCGGTTCATGGACGGAAAGCACCTACCGCGCCAACGAAAGCGACTTCCAGAAGATCAAGCTGCGCCAGCGCGTGGCCGTCAACATGGAAAACCGCAGCACAGCCACCACCATGATCGGCCAGCCCGTGGCCATGCCGGTGGCGATTGCTCCCACGGGCCTCACAGGCATGCAGCATGCCGACGGCGAAATCCTGGGCGCCCGCGCCGCCAAAAAATTCGGCATCCCCTTCACACTGTCGACCATGAGCATCTGCTCCATCGAAGACGTGGCCGCCGGCACAGATCGCCACCCCTTCTGGTTCCAGCTTTACGTGATGAAGGACCGCGCCTTCATTGAAAGCCTGATCGACCGTGCCAAGGCGGCAAATTGCTCGGCACTGGTGCTCACGCTCGACTTGCAGATTCTTGGCCAGCGCCACAAGGATCTGAAGAACGGCCTGAGCGCCCCGCCCAAGCCGACGCTGTCGACCATCCTCAACCTGATGACCAAGCCGCGCTGGGGCCTGGGCATGCTGGGTACCAAACGCCACGGCTTCGGCAACATCGTGGGCCACGTCAAGGGTGTCGAGAACATGGGTTCGCTCTCGGAATGGACGGCCAAACAGTTCGACCCGGCCCTCAACTGGGGCGACGTGGAATGGATCAAAAAACGCTGGGGCGGCAAGCTGATCCTCAAGGGCATCCAGGACGTTGAAGACGCAAAGCTCGCCGTCAATTCAGGCGCGGATGCGCTGGTGGTCTCCAACCACGGTGGCCGCCAGCTCGATGGCGCCATGTCTTCCATTTCCTGCCTGCCCGAGATCGTCGCGGCAGTCGGTAACCAGATCGAGGTGCATATGGACGGCGGCATACGCTCCGGCCAGGATGTGCTGAAAGCCACCGCCCTGGGTGCCAAGGGCACCTACATCGGCCGCGCCTTCCTCTACGGCCTGGGCGCCATGGGCGAAGAAGGCGTGACCAAGGCATTGCAGATCATCCACAAGGAACTGGACCTGACGATGGCCTTCTGTGGGCGCACCGACATCAAGTCAGTGGACAACAGCATCTTTGTGCCCGGTACTTACTGAGCCTGAGGCGGTAAACACCATGGCCTTCCTGGGACAAGCCGCCGTTGCGATGTGGTGGAACATGGCAGCAGAACACCGCGAGGAGTTCGAACACTGGCATTCCCATGAGCACTTTCCCGAGCGCATGGGCATCAAGGGTTTTCTGCGGGGTTCACGCTGGTCCAGCATTGACAACGCAGAAGGCTTCTTCGTCCTGTATGAACTGGAGGACTACGAGACCCTCACGTCGACCGACTACCTGGAACGCCTGAACAACCCGACGCCTTGGTCCACGAAGATGATGCCGCACCATCGTGACATGGTCCGAAGCCAATGCCGTCTGCTGCACAGCGCGGGGGGCGGCATCGCCCGTCATGCATTGACCTTGCGCCTCTCGCCCGCCGAAGGCCGGCATGCAGAACTGCTGGACCACCTCTCGGAGCTTGGGGCGTCATTCGTCAGCCAGCCAGGCGGCGTCGCATTTCACGTGCTGCGCACGGAGACGCCGCAGGCCGTCAGCACAAAGGAGCAGCAGATTCGCGGCGGCAAGGACAAGACGGCCGACTGGGTCGTGGTCGCCGTCGCCTATGRCGCGTCGGCGCTGGATGCCCTGCAGCAGGAGGCGCTCGGCCAAGGTATCGAGCGCCACGGTGCCCAGCCCGGTTCGATGGCAGCCCGCTACCAGCTGACATATGCGGCCAGTGCCAATGACCTGAGGTGAGGCCTGGAGATCAAAGGGGATCGGTAAATACAGGCTCCATTCAACGACCGTCAGCATAGTTCGTCTGCTTCCAGGTTGCCGACATCCCCACGATTGGTTCGGGTTTGAACCATAGCTAGTCAACGTATCGCAAAGTAGGTCGAATAGCTGAATAAACCCCGAAAAGGAAGGCCCAAGCCGGGAAAAATCCAATAGCGCGTTTGTCGTGGGCGGGTATCCTTGTGCTAGGAGGGGGTGAATATGGGGACAACAGATCCTTTGGGTTACTACGCGTGTTTGGGCGTTGCACCAACCGCGCCAGCATCAGTCATCAAGGCGGCCTACCGCGCTCTCGCAATGGAGCGACATCCAGACCGGAATGAGGGGTTCGATGCGACCAGGCGTTTTCAAGAGCTACAGAGGGCTTATGACGTGCTGTCCGATCCTGTGGAGAGGGCCGCTTATGACGCTTCATCCGTTGAACCTGCACTCTCGACAGCTTCATCCACGGTACAAGAGGCTTCTAGCTCTTCAACACGCGCCTCGACTGGAACGACGTCATACGAGCCCGTACGGTGTAGCAGGTGCAACAGTCTCACTGCCAGTCCGCGTTATCGCGTCTTTTTCCGAGTGTTCTCCTATGTAGTCGGCGCCACTCGCCAGCCTTTTCAAGGGGTCTACTGCGCACGTTGTGAAATGTACGAAGGCGCAAAGAGTACTGGAATCACCGTTGTAACGGGGTGGTGGAGCTTGCATGGTTTTTTTTGGAGCCTAGACGCGCTTTACCAGAACCTTTTCGGTGCCAATGCCTTTTCCGAACAGAACGCCAAACTCCTCGCGCATCAGGCCGGGTACTTCCTTTCCACCGGCAATAGGACGCTCGCGCTGGCTATCGCACGAGAGGCTTATGCGGCAACGCTACGCGTGAGGAACCCCAACTCAAGGGCTGCGAGGATGCGCGCCAAGCTTGGCTACAAGGTTGAAGACCAGCTCAAGGAGCTGCGCGAAAACCTGAATGACCTCATCCAGTCAGCGGGATCCGATGAGGCTATCGCCAAACTACGCAATGGTGTGGGGATGATGAGTCCGGCGCTTTACGCCCAAAGCGCGATAGTGGCCGTGCTCACTCTGGCACTTGGTACCTGGTGGTTTGTCGAATACAAGAGAAGCGTAGATGCGGAGGAAGCTCGGCTCTTGCAGGCCGGCATCGAATACGAAAAAGCGGCTGCAATTGCGCGACAACAGCAAGCAACGCTGGCAGCAAACTTGCAGCCACTCCCGCCGAGCGGCGAACACAAAGCACCACCGTGGCGTCAGTTTGCGACCAACCAGCCCCCGTTCAAGGTGACGGCCGGTCGCGGAGTGAACTACTTCATCAAACTCGCAGATTGGCAATCGGGTGTAGCCGTTATGGCTGTCTTCGTGAGAGCCGGCGAACAAGTTGAAATCGGCGTTCCCCCTGGGACCTACCGGGTAAAGTTTGCCTCCGGTCAGCAGTGGTACGGTGAAGACATCTGGTTTGGTCCCGATACGGACTATTCAATGGTGGGCACGCCAGTGACTTTCAGCGTGCAGGGGAATCAGCTACTCGGACATGAGCTGAAACTTGAACAGGTTCTTAACGGAAATTTGCGGCGCCAAAAAATTACGGCTGCCGGTTTCTAGGCCGTCACTGGGGAAGTACCTGGAGAATGGGGGTAGCTCAGTGAACAGAAACGCCCCTTCCTCAAACACGCAAAAACCAGAATAGAGGTGAAGGATGGATATAAAGGCCTTTTTCAATCAGCGTCACGAGTACGATCAGCATCAAAATCGGGAGGCAAGRCTAATCCTGGAGAGGTCAATATTTCCCACTTCAGCGAAAGAGCGTGAGCTTATCTGTTCGCTATCGCTCAACTACTTTCCAAATGTAATTGCCAGTCATAAATTTTGGCGTGAGCACAAATTACGCGAAGGACTTTTCGCACTTATACAGGCGGCACAGGGCGCATGCATGGATCTAAAAAAGCATGAGGCAGCGCTTTCCACCGTCTCCTTAGGCAATAGTCGATCTCATGAACATATTGAGTTCACGATCGCCAATCCATTTCAAAAAGACGTGATGGCTTACTGTGCCGCAGCCATAGGAATTATTGACAACATTCGACGCATCACAAAGTCGCGACCTGATCTAGAGCAAAAAGTCGTTGAACTTCTCAAGCGCTTCAGTGTCAAAACAGCGCTTGAGA
>NZ_JBFUBD010000189.1:0-5370 GCF_056405935.1 Polaromonas sp. P1_E3 | reverse complement strand
ACGACTACCTTCCCGCCTTGAAGGCCGTGGGCGTCAAGCACATCAAAGGCGAAGTGCTGCGCGGCAGCGGTGAATTCGCGCCGCTAGAGGTCCCGGAGGCCTTCACGCAGGCGCTGACTTCGTTCGCGAAGGAATGCCAGAAACATTGAACGGATAGAACCGCGGCAGTCGCAAAGAGGGGTTTTTTAATGTCAGAGAAACACAGAGAGATTCTGAGGAAGGCCAACGCGGCTATCGCCGAGGGCGATATTGAAGGATTCCTGAAGTTCTGCACGGAAGATTCGGAATGGGTTTTCTTGGGCGACAAGACGCTTAAAGGGAAAGATGCCATTCGCCAGTGGATGACGACTGCATACAAAGAGCCACCAGAGTTTGAAGTCCATCACATGATTACCGACAACGACTTTGTCGCCGCGCTCGGCGAGATCACCTTGAAGGACGACGCGGGGAAAGCGGTCCGCCATGCCTACTGTGATGTCTGGCGCTTTCGGGATGGAAAGATGGCTGGGTTGCAGGCCTTTGTTATCAAGGCCGGGTTGACTTGAGCCGATAACTTGTGCCGTAGTCGCTGTTGCCCCGGGGCTTTTTCTCACAGAATCCGGTTAAACCACAGCAGCGACAAACTGGCCGACACCAGCGCCAGCACGGCGGCAAGCAGCGCCAGCAAACCCGAGACTTCGGTTTCTTTTTTCTCAATCGCCAGGCGCGAACTGAGGGTTTCATACACCTTCTTCAGGTCGGCTGCCGTGCCAGCGTAAAAGTACTCGGCCTGTGTCGCGCGGGCAATACCCTTTAAGGTCTCTTCGTCGAGCTTGACGCGCATGGACCAGCCCTCAAAGCCGATCGTTTCGCCATCCACCGTGCCTACGCCAACGGTGTAGATTCGAACGCCGCGGTCTGCGGCCAGCTTGGCGGCGTCGAGTGAGTCCACGCCCGTGGTGCGCTGGCCGTCTGTGAGCAGGATGATGGCGGCTGAGGTGTACGAGCCTGGGGCGACCGGCGTGAATTCCTTTTTGGCATTTTTGTCTGGATTCAGTGCCTGGTCCAGCGATGTGCCGCGGGACTTTTCCCTTCCGTATTGCATGGAGGCGATGTCTATGCCGGCGTCGGGGAACAGCTCGGCCAGCGACACCACGATGCCGTTGCCGATGGCAGTGCCGCGCTGCAACTGGAACTTGTCAATCGCAGCCGTGAGGTCTTCGCGGCTGAGTGTCGGTTGCTGCACGACAGCGGCGGTGCCGGCAAACGCGACGATGCCTACACGCACGTTGCGCGGCAAGTCGGCCAGAAAGGCTTTGGCGGCGTTCTGGGCGGCAACCAGACGATTGGGTTGAACATCGGTGGCGCGCATGCTGCCCGAGACATCCATGGCAAGGATGATGGTTTCGCGCTGCGAAGGCAGGCTGATCACGGCAAAGGGGCGTGACGCCGCCACCAGCATCGCGGCGATGGACAGCAGAAACAGCAGGGGCGGAACATGCCGGCGAAAGCTCTGGCCGCGGCCCATGGCTTCGCGCACGATGGAGAGGCTGGCGTAGCGCAACGCCATTTTTTTCTTGCGGCGCAGCAGCCACACATAGACGGCCACCAGCAGCGGAATGGCCAGCAGCAACCATAAAAATTCCGGCCAGAGGAAAGTCGGCAGCGGAAGCTTTGATGTGAAAGAGGTCAACCAGCTGAAGTTCATGAATGTTCCTTGGCGGCTTCAGGCGGCATGTCCCATGTGGGCCGGCAGCTTGCCGCCTGCTGCATTGGCGCCTGATGTACGGCTGCGCCGTTTGCGGAGTTCGGTAAACCGCAGGATGGCGTCAACCAGGTTGTCGTCGGTGGAAAGCTCCAGCGTGTCCACGCCGGCGCGTGCGAGCGACTGCCGCAACTCGGCTTCACGCTGGGCGGCGATGCGTGCAAAGCGCTTGCGAAAGCCCGCATCGTGCGTGTCGACCAGCAGTTGCTCGCCGGTTTCGACATCGCGGATGGGAATGAGGCCGAGGTCGGGCAAGTCCAGCTCCAGCGGATCAAGCAGGCGCACGGCCACCACTTCATGGCGGCGGGCGAGTTGGCCCAGCGTCTTTTCCCAACCGGGTTCGCTGATGAAGTCGGACACCACAAACACGGTGGAGCGTCGGCGTATGAAACTGGCCGCGGACTCGAGCAACTCATGCAGGCGTGTGGGGCCGAGGTCTGTGGTTTCGGGACGGGCCTGCAAGGTGTGCAGCAGATGGAGAACATGGTGGCGGCCGCCGCGTGCGGGAATCACGGCGTCAACGCCGGAGCCATAGAGCATGGCGCCCACGCGGTTGCCGTGGCGCGTCAGCATGCGGGCCAGCACGGCGACAAATTCAGCGGACACGTTGCGCTTGCGCTGCTCGCTGGAGCCAAAGTCCATCGAGGGGCTCAGGTCCAGCAGGAACCAGGCGCTCATTTCACGGTCTTCGGTGAAGACGCGTACGTGGGGTTGTTCCAGGCGGGCGGTGACGTTCCAGTCGATATGGCGCACGTCGTCGTGGTGCTGGTACTCACGCAGGTCGGCCAAATCCATGCCGGTGCCGCGCAGCAGCGTGCGGTAGTCCCCCTGCAGCAGGCCGTCGAGCCGGCGCAGCACGGTCCACTCCAGCCGGCGCAGCAGTTGTTCTGCGTTGGCTGCTGAAGCAGGCTTAGCGGAGGGTTCAGGGGCCGAATTTTTCATGAAATCGATAATATGAAGAACTTCTCAACCAAGCATGAGCCGCGGAACCGGCTTTGCCGGGCCGCGGGCAGGCGGCCCCTTGAGGGGCAGCGACCCGCGTAGCGGCGAAGCGTGGGGGCTCCTATGTTTAGGCTGCGAGTTTTTCATGCTCTAAGGGCTTGGCAGGGGGCGGGATTTTTGCCATTATTTTTGCGACGAGGCCGTCTGCCGATAGCCCTTCGGACAGTGCCTCATACGACAGCACCAGCCGATGGCGCAGTACATCGGGTACGAGGTCGGTCATGTCTTCTGGCAGGGCGTAGCTGCGTCCGCGCAGCATGGCCAGCGCGCGGGCGCCTTCGGTCAGGTTGATGGTGGCGCGCGGGCTGGCGCCGAAGGTGATGAAGCGCTGCAAATCCTTCAAACCATGCTTTGTCGGATTGCGGGTGGCCGACACCAGCCGCACGGCGTATTGCACAAGGGACGGGTCAACGTAAATGCGGCGGCACTCGCGCTGCAGCGCGGCCAACTGGTCGGTGGTGGCCACGGCRCTCACKGCCACAGCCGGGCCGGTGACGCGCTGGACGATGACRAAYTCTTCYTCGTCGGTSGGGTAGTCSACCAGCACCTTCATCATGAAGCGGTCGACCTGCGCTTCGGGCAGCGGGTAGGTGCCTTCGGTTTCAATCGGGTTTTGTGTGGCCATCACCAGGAAAGGCTCGGGCACCTTGTGGGTGATGCCGGCAATCGTGACCTGGCGCTCCTGCATCACCTCCAGGAGCGCGCTCTGCACCTTGGCCGGCGCGCGGTTGATTTCGTCGGCCAGCAACAGATTGGTAAACACTGGCCCTAATGACGTGGTGAATTCGCCGTTTTTCTGGTTGTAGATGCGTGTGCCCACCAGGTCGGCCGGCACCAGGTCGGGCGTGAACTGGATGCGCTTGAAATTGCCCTGCACGGTGTTGGCCAGGGTCTTGACGGTCAGCGTCTTGGCCAGGCCCGGAACGCCTTCCACCAGCAGGTGGCCCTGCGCCAGGATGGCAACCATGACGCGTTCGAGAAAGCGGTCTTGCCCCACCACCACACGTTTGACTTCGTACAGGATCTGCTCCATCAGCTGCGCGGTGGCGTCATGGCTGGCGGTGGAATGTTCGGGCGTGTGCTGTTCCATGCGTCGATGTCCTTAAAAGTCTTCAGAAGGGGGGCATGCCGGCGGCCGAGGCCGCGTTTTCAATCGGCACTGCAAAACCGATGCCGACAAACGTGCGCTGCTGGTTGGGGTTGAAGATGGCGGTCACGATGCCGATCACTTCGCCGTCCATGGTGACCAGCGGCCCGCCCGAATTGCCGGGGTTGGCGGCAGCGTCGAACTGGATCAGGTTGCTCATCATCTGCTTGCCTTCGGGCGAGCGGAAGTTGCGCTTGAGCCCGGAAATGACACCTGCCGAGGCCGAGGGCCCGATGCCAAAGGGATAACCTACGGCCATGACCTGGTCGCCGGGGGCAAGGTCTGCGGTAGAGCGCATGGTGGCGGCAATCAGGTCATCGGGAATCTTGTGCGCCTGCAGCACGGCCAGGTCGTTTTCAGGTTGCACGCCGCTGATGCTGGCGGTGGACTCCAGGCCGTCCGAGAACGTGACCTTGATGGTTGTTGCACCTTGCACCACATGCAGGTTAGTCAGGATGATGCCCTTGTCGACGATGACCACGCCGGTGCCCACGCTGCGCTCGCCGTCTTCCTTGCCGTCCTTGTCCTTCCCCAGGCCGACGATGCGCACGACCGAGGGGATGATGGTGTCGTACGCCCGGGTTCCAGGGGATGGCAGGACGGTGGTCTCCAGGGTCTTGATCACGGCCGCGTTGATGTCCTCCTGCGTCAGCTTGCGGGCCGCAGGCCGCAGCGGGGAGGCAAAACTGATGGCCAGCAGCAGGGCCAGCAGGCCGACGACGGACCACAGCAGGTAGAGCTGGTGCCGCGCCAGGCGCTGGCCGAGCCGGGAAAGCCGGGAGGCTGGCGGTGGCGGGGAGAGCGGGCCGGTTTCGGCTGTGGACTCGCCCGGCGGCTGCGCCTGGGTGTCACACGCATTCCGCGCCGGACGGTTTGAACTGCTGTAAAGGGCTGGCCTGCGCATCCGTTCACCTGTGAGGTCAAAGTGTCAAAACCGGGCTGATACGGGGCGAAAAAGCGGTTTTCAGGCCCTGTATTTACAGATGCACCGTATCACGATTCCTTCATCCATGCACGTGATTTGGGTATAGGCGCGGAAGGCTTTGTAAAGCAGTTGCTGAAGCCCATTTTGGAGGGCAGTAACCGGCATGCGGTTTTAGCGGCTGGGGGTGTCGGGGGGACTGCGCAATAGCGTCAAGGCCAGGGCCGCCGAGGCCAGCATCAGGAACAGGCTGACGGCATTGAGCACCGGCGTGGCGCCCTCCCGCATGCGTCCGTACATCATGACGGTCAGCGGTGCGTCCGAGCCGACCAGCATCAGGGTGGTGTTGAAGTTCTCGAAGGACATCAGGAACGAGATCGCGGCAGCGCCGATGAGCGCGGGTTTCAGGTAGGGCAGGGTGATGGTGGCGAAGACAGCGGCGCGGGAAGCGCCCAGGTTGTACGCCGCCTCTTCCAGGGTGATGTCAAAACGTTTCAGGCGGGCGGAAATGATGAGGGTGGCGATCGACACAATGTAGGAGAACTGGCCCAGCAC
>NZ_JBFUBD010000188.1:0-5381 GCF_056405935.1 Polaromonas sp. P1_E3 | reverse complement strand
GTTGAAACCCCAGAGGCTGTCCTGCTTGGCGCCTATGTCCAGCAGGTCCACCACCAGCAGGTCGCCGGGTTCCGCGCCCTTGACGCCGACCGGGCCCGAGAGGTAATGCACCGTGCTCAGGTCGATGTCGCGCACGTCGTCAGCGCTGTCGTTGTTCTTGATGAAGCCGCCGGTCCAGTCGAAGGTCTCCAGGATGAAATCGTCCCCCGGGTTGACCCAGCAGGCCATGGGAATGTCCGGGTGCCAGCGGTTGTGGATGTTTTCGTTGAGGGTGGGCGACTTCGTCAGGTCAACCTTGATCAGCGTGTCGGTCATGCCATATCTCCTGGTGGTGGTAGTGATGAATAAAGGAAGGAAGAGAAAATCAGACGGAAAGAAACTGCTTGATGCGCGCCGTGTCGGTGCCGGCGCGCGTGCTTTCGTGCACCAGCTGTCCGCCCTCGATCACGAACAGCCGGTCGGCTACGTCCATCGCGAAGCTCAACACCTGCTCCGACACCACGATGGTGATTTCGCGCATCTTGCGGATTTCGTTCAGGGCTTTGGCGATGTCCTTGATGATGGAAGGCTGTATGCCCTCGGTGGGCTCGTCCAGTAGCAGTACCTTGGGGTTGGTCACCAGCGCACGGGCAATCGCCAGCTGCTGCTGCTGGCCGCCCGACAGGTTGCCGCCCTTGCGGCTTCGCATGTCAAACAGCACGGGGAATAGCGCGTATATTTCTTCCGGAATCTGCTTGTGCTTGGCGTTTTCGAGGCCGGTCAGGATGTTCTCCTGSACCGTGAGCGTCGGAAAAATCATGCGACCCTGCGGCACATAAGCCACGCCCTTGGCGACGCGCTGGTAGCTCTCGTCTTTCGAGATGTCCAGGCCGTCGACTTCAATGGTTCCGGACTTGAGCGGCAGGATGCCGATCAGCGACTTGAACAGCGTGGTCTTGCCCATGCCGTTGCGGCCCATGATGGCCACGGTTTCATTCTTCTTGGCGCTGAAGGTGATGCCGTGCAGGGCCTCGCTCTGGCCGTAGCTGACGTGGAGGTTGGTGACGTTGAGCATGAGTGGTTTCCTTGTGCTTTCGGCTTAATGGCCCAGGTACACGTCGATCACGCGCGGATCGGCCTGTACTTTTTCCATCGACCCTTCGGCCAGGATCTTTCCCTGGTGCATGACGGTCACCTTGTCGGCGATGCGCTTGACGAACTCCATGTCGTGTTCGATGACGATCATGGCGCGGCCCTTGCAAATGCGTTTGAGCAGCTCGGCCGTGAGCTCGCGCTCGCGCACACTCATGCCGGCAATCGGTTCGTCCAGCATCAGCAGCTCCGGGTCCTGCATCAGCAGCATGCCGATCTCCAGCCACTGCTTTTGCCCGTGCGAGAGCAGGCCGGCTTCGGTGTCCACTTGATCAGCCAGGCCGATCTCGGCCGCCACGGCCTGCACGCGGGCCTTGACTTCATCGCTGCGCTTGAAGAACAGCGCGCCGAACACACCGCGCCCGCGCGGGAAAGACACTTCCAGGTTCTGAAACACGCTGAGGTTTTCATAGATTGACGGCGTCTGGAACTTGCGGCCGATGCCCGAGCGCACGATCTGGTATTCGGGCAGCCTGGTCATCTCGGCGTTCTTGAACTTGATGCGGCCGTGGCTGGCGCGGGTCTTGCCGCAGATCAGGTCCAGCAGCGTGGTCTTGCCCGCGCCATTGGGGCCGATGATCACGCGCAGTTCGTTCTGGTCGACGTAGAGGTTCAGGCTGTCGATGGCCTTGAAGCCGTCGAAGGACACTGTCAGGTCTTCGACCGACAGCACAAAGTCGTTGGGGGTCATGGCGGGGGCGATCATGRTGGTTCCTTCGGTAGTCAGGTGTGCTGGCCGCTCAAGCCGGCAGGTAGCGTGGGCGTTTCAGTTGTCGCAGCCGGCGGGGGAACCATGGGAGGAGCCGGCGGTACGGCCTTCTCGCGCCGCGTGAAACGCCTGGCCAGCCAGGGCTTGACGCGCTGCGTGTAGACACCGGCCAGGCCGTCAGGGAAGGCCAGCACCACGCCCAGGAACATGCCAGCCATCAAGAACAGCCAGAGGTCAGGGAAGYTTTCTGAAAAATAGGTCTTGCCGAAGTTCACCAGCAATGCGCCGTACACAGCGCCCACCAGCGACATGCGCCCGCCGACGGCGGCGAAGATCACCATCTCGATGGAGGGCACGATGCCGACCAGCGAGGGCGACATGAAGCCCACCTGCAGGGTGAACATGGCGCCGCCCACGGCCGACAGCAGGGCCGCGAAGCAAAAGGCAAACACCCGGAACATGGCCACGTCGTAGCCTGAAAAGCGCACGCGGTCTTCCTTGTCGCGCATGGCCAGCAGCAGCGTGCCCAGCTTGCTCTTCTGGATCCAGGTGCACAGCACGATGGCGCCCAGCAGCAGCCCGGCGGTGAGGAAGTAAAGGATGTACTTGGCGCTGTCGGTGCGCGTGTCCCAGCCCAGGATGGTTTTGAGATCGGTCATGCCGTTGACGCCGCCGGTGTAACCCTGCTGGCCGATGATGAGTACCGTGAGGATCAGCGCCACGGCCTGCGTGATGATGGCGAAGTAGACGCCGCCCACGCGCCGCTTGAACATGGCGTAGCCGATGATGAAGGCCAGCAGCGTGGGCACCACCAGGATCAGCAGCAGCGTGAGCGGGAAGGACTGGAAGGGCTTCCACCAGATCGGCAGCGCGGTCAGCTGGTTCCAGTCCATGAAGTCGGGGATGCCGGGCGTGGACTGGATCTTGGTGGTGATGGGGTCGCTGGCTTCAAGCTTTAAAAACATCGCCATGCCGTATCCGCCCAGGCCGAAGAACACGCCCTGGCCCAGGCTCAGCACGCCGCCGTAGCCCCACAGCATCACCAGGCCCAGCGCGACAAAGGCGTAGCTGAGGTATTTGCCCACGAGGTTCAGGCGGAACAGGTCTAGTGCCAAGGGGAAGGCCACCAGCAGCACCAGGGCCAGCAGGGCGACGTTGCCCAGGCCGTTGCGCACTATCCATTGCTTGAGGCTGTTCATGAAAAACTCCGGTTGTCTTGGGTTGCCATGGAAATAAGTGAAAGCTCAGCGCCGGACCTTGGAGGCGAACAGGCCCTGAGGCCGCAGCATCAGGATGGTCACGATGGTCATCAGCGTCAGCACCTTGGCCATGGAGCCGGTCATGAAGAACTCGGCGATCGATTGCGTCTGCGCAATGCCGAAGGCCGAGACCACAGTGCCCAGCAGGCTGGCCGCGCCGCCGAAGGTGACGACCAGGAAGGCGTCGACGATGTAGAGCGAGCCGCTGGTGGGGCCGGTGGAGCCAATCGTGGTGAAGGCTGCGCCGGCCACGCCGGCGATGCCGCAGCCGATGGCAAAGGTCAGGCGATCGGTCTTCTTTGTGTTGATGCCGGTGGCGTTGGCCATCACGCGGTTGGCGACCGTGGCGCGAACGCGCAGGCCCCAGCGTGATTTGTGCAGCGCGACCAGCACGCCGCAGGTCACCACCAGGGTTAGCGCCATCACGAACATGCCGTTGATCGGGATGTCCAGGCCGGGCGCCGGCGCCCAGGAGCCCATGAGCCAGTCGGGCAGGGTGGGGCTGACTTCCTTGGCGCCGAAGGTGGTGCGGAAGATTTGCTGCATGCCCAGCGACAGGCCCCAGGTAGCTAGCAGGGTGTCCAGCGGGCGTTTGTACAGGTGGCGTATGAAGGCCCATTCAGCCAGCCAGCCGGCGGCGAAAGCAAAGATGAAGGCCGCCGCGATGGCGAAGGGAAAGTAGGCCTGCACAAAGCCCGGTGCGTAGGTTTCCGACAGGTGCGAAAACAGGTAGATGGTGTAAGCGCCTATGGTCATGAACTCGCCATGCGCCATGTTGATCACGCCCATCTGACCGAAGATGATGGCCAGGCCCAGGCCCATGAGCAGCAGCACGGAAAACAGGCTCAGCCCGGCAAAGCCTTGCATCAGGCCGATGTTGAGCATTTCGGAAAGATTCATGGTGGGGCTCCGGTGCGGCGGGTGGTAGAAAAAACAGAACGTCAGTCAAAAAGCCCCTGCCGGCTCATCCCCCACAGGGCGGAATGAACCGGTAAGGGCCAGCGCGCTCGCTTACTGGTAGCCCTTGGGGAAAGGATTCGGCTCAATCAGTGCCGACGACTCGGCGACCACCTTGAACTGGCCGTCGGCCTGTGCCTGGCCGATGCGCGCCTTGCTCCACAGGTGATGGTTTTCATGCAGCTTCACGTAGCCTTCGGGCGCGGTCTTGAGCTCGATACCGGTGGAGGCCGCGGCGATCTTGTCCACGTCGAAGCTGCCGGCTTTCTCCACCGTGGCTTTCCACAGCCAGGGGCCGAGGTAGCCGGCCTGTGTCACGTCGCCGATCACCGCGTCCTTGCCGTACTTGGCCTTGAAGGCGCTGACGAATGCCTTGTTGTTGGGGTTGTCCAGCGACTGGAAGTACTTCATGGAGGCGTAGTAGCCGTTCATGTTTTCGCCGCCAATACCCAGCACCTCGTCTTCGGTGACAGAGATGGTCAGGAGGAACTGCTTGGCGGCCGTGACGCCCGCGGCTTTCAGCTGCTTGTAGAAAGCTACGTTGGAGCCGCCGACCACTGCAATGAAGATGCAGTCGGGCTTGGCGACCTTGATCTTGTTAATCAGCGAGTTGAAGTTGGTGTGGCCCAGCGGGTAGTACTCTTCGCCGACGACCTTGCTGCCGGTGAGGTGGCCTTCGATGTGCTTGCGGCCTATCTTCATCGAGGTGCGCGGCCAGATGTAGTCGGAGCCGACCAGGAAGAAGGTCTTGGCTTTCTTTTCTTTCGAGGCCCAGTCCAGGCCGTAGAGGATTTGCTGCGTGGCTTCCTGGCCGGTGTAGATCACGTTCTTGCTCTGCTCCAGGCCTTCGTAGAAGGTCGGGTAGTAGAGCATGCCGTTTTCTTTTTCGAAGATGGGCAGCACGGCCTTGCGCGAGGCGGAAGTCCAGCAGCCGAAGACGGCTGCGACCTTGTCGTTGACCAGCAGCTTCTTGGATTTTTCAGCGAAGGTCGGCCAGTCGGAGGCACCGTCTTCCTTGATGACCTTGATCTTGCGGCCCAGAACGCCGCCCATGGCATTGATCTGGTCAATGGCGAGCTGCTCGGCCTGGATGGAACCTGTCTCGGAAATCGCCATGGTGCCGGTGGCCGAATGCAGCTGCCCCACGGTCACTTCAGTGTCGGTCACGGCCAGCTTGGTGGTGTTGACCTTGGCCGTGGGAAATTGCTGGGCTTGCGCCCAGCCGGGCAGGCCGGCCAGCGGCAGGGCAGCGGCGACGCCCTGCATGAGGCGGCGGCGGTTGATGAGGGAAGATGGATCGCGATCGTCGTGGGACATGCTGGGCT
>NZ_JBFUBD010000187.1:0-5394 GCF_056405935.1 Polaromonas sp. P1_E3 | reverse complement strand
GCATCCACACAATAAACAGTGCCGCGGCAACCCCGATGGCGGTGAAGAACCAGCGCTGCCAGCCCGCGGCTTCGGCCAGGAAGGAAAACGCCGCACCCGTGTTGTGCACCCGCACGACATTAAAAAAACTGGTCACGTAAGTGGTGTCGCCCAGACGGTAGTAACCGAGGATCAATACTTTGGTGAACTGGTCGGCGATCAGGATCAGCAGCGCCAGGCCCAGCCACGGGAGCATGCTGCCCGGCGATTTGATGAAAGTCGTTTTGGGCATCAGGCGAACTTCCTGTCTTCACCGGCGCCATACAGGTTGCTGGTGCAGCGGCCGCAAATGGTCGGGTGGGCCGCGTCGTGACCCACATCGCTGCGGTAATGCCAGCAGCGCTCGCATTTGGTGTCGGAACTGGCTGCAACCCGCGTTGATTGTGAGCTACCAGCTATTAAATCGATAGCAGACGTGATGAAGACAAACTTGAGGTCTTCGCCCAGCGAGGCCAGCAGCGCATGGTCTTCAGCGGCGACTTCCAGTGCGACATTGGCCTGCAGTGAAGAGCCGACCTTGCCGTCGGCGCGCAGCGTCTCGATGTCCTTGTTGACCGCGTCGCGGATTTCGCGGATGCGCGACCACTTGGCCAGAAGCGCCGCGTCGGGTACGGGGAATTCGGCATAGGTTTCCATGAAGATCGATTCGGATGAGCCGAAGACCTTCCAGGCCTCTTCCGCCGTGAAGCTGAGAAATGGCGCCATCCAGCGCAGCATGGCGTGYGTGATCTGCCAGAGCGCGGTCTGCGCGCTGCGGCGGGCCAGCGATTTGGGGCCGGTGGTGTAGAGCCGGTCTTTCAGGATGTCGAGGTAGAACGAGCCGAGGTCTTCGCTGCAATAGATCTGCAGCTTGGACACCACCGGGTGGAATTCATACACCTCGTAGTGGGCCAGGATGTCGGCCTGCAGCTGCGACGCCCGGCTCAGGGCGTAGCGGTCGATTTCCAGCATCTGCTCCAGCGGCACGGCGTCTTTGGCCGGGTCGAAGTCGCTGACGTTGGCCATCAAAAAGCGCAGCGTGTTGCGGATGCGACGGTAGGCGTCCACCACACGGGCCAGGATCTTGTCGTCGATGCCCAGGTCGCCCGAGTAGTCGGTCGAAGCGCACCAGAGGCGGATGATCTCGGCGCCCAGCTTGTCGCTCACCTCCTGCGGCACCACGACATTGCCCTCGCTCTTGCTCATCTTGCGGCCCTTGCCGTCTACCGTAAAGCCGTGTGTGAGCAGGCCCTTGTAGGGCGCGTGGTCGTACATCGCGCAGGCGGTAAGCAGTGACGAGTGGAACCAGCCGCGGTGCTGGTCGTGGCCTTCCAGGTACAGGTCGGCCGGCCAGGTCGACTGCGCGGCGTGGCTGTGGCGCAGCACGTGGTCATGCGTGGTGCCCGAGTCAAACCAGACGTCGAGGATGTCGGTGCTCTTGATGTAGTCGGGCGCATCCTTGCCGATCACGGATTCGGCCGTGGCCTTGCTCCAGGCTTCGATGCCGCCGGTCTCCACCATGCTCGCGGCCTGGTCCATGATTTCCATGGTGCGCGGATGCAGCTCGCCGGTGGCGGTGTGGATGAAGAAAGGCAGCGGCACGCCCCAGTTGCGCTGGCGGCTGATGCACCAGTCGGGCCGGCCGGCGATCATGTCGCGCAGGCGGACCTTGCCGTTTTCCGGGTAGAAGCTGGTTTCCTCGATGGCGGCCAGGGCCAGTTTGCGCAGCGTTTGCGGCGCCTTGTCTTTGGTGAAAACGCCTTCGCCCTCGTCCATGCGCACAAACCACTGGGCCGCCGCGCGATAGATCACCGGCGTCTTGTGGCGCCAGCAATGCGGGTAGCTGTGCAGGATATCTTGTGTGGCAAAGAGGCGGCCGTGCTCGCGCAGCTTGTCGATGACCAGGGGCGCGGCCTTCCAGATATTGAGCCCGCCAAACATCGGCAGCTCGTCGACGTAGCGGCCGTTGCCCTGCACCGGGTTGAGAATGTCGTCATAGGCAATGCCGTTGGCCACGCAGGAGTTAAAGTCTTCCACGCCGTAAGCGGGTGACGAATGCACGATACCCGTGCCGTCGTCGGCCGTGGCGTAGTCGGCCAGGAATACCGGGCTGAAGCGGCGGTAGCCTTCCTCGACGTCATAAAAGGGGTGCTGGAATTTCAGCAGCGCCAGGTTTTTGCCTGCTGTTGTGGCCAACACTTTGCCGGTGAGCTGATAGCGCTCCAGGCACTTTTCGACCAGCACGGAGGCCAGCAGCAGGATGCCGCGCTCGGTGTCGACCAGCGCATATTCGAGCTCAGGGTTCAGGTTAAGCGCCTGGTTGGCCGGAATGGTCCAGGCGGTGGTCGTCCAGATCACCGCGAAGGCGTCCTTGTCCAGGCCCTTGAGACCGAATGCTGCTGCCAGTTTTTCGGGCTCGGCGCATTTGAAGCCGACGTCCAGCGTCTGCGATTTCTTGTCGGCGTATTCGATCTC
This sequence comes from Polaromonas sp. P1_E3, assembly GCF_056405935.1. Lineage (NCBI taxonomy): Bacteria > Pseudomonadati > Pseudomonadota > Betaproteobacteria > Burkholderiales > Comamonadaceae > Polaromonas > Polaromonas sp. P1_E3. The sequence continues at coordinate 2,901 of NZ_JBFUBD010000187.1, read as the reverse complement.
AAACTCGGCCAGCGAGGAGCCGCAGTCAAAGCACCAGTACACGGGCTTCAGGCCCCGGTACACAAAACCGCGCTCCATGATGCGTTTAAGCGCGCGGATTTCATTGGCTTCGTTGGCGAAGTCCATCGTGCGGTAGGGGTTGTCCCACTCGCCCAGCACGCCCAGGCGCTTGAAGTCGGCCCTCTGGCCCTCGATCTGCTCCGTCGCGAAGGCGCGGCTCTTCGCCTGCACTTCGTCCCTTGGAAGATTGCGTCCGTGCAGTTTTTCGATAGCATTTTCGATGGGCAGGCCGTGGCAGTCCCAGCCCGGCACGTAGATGGCGTCCAGGCCCTTGAGCTGGCGCGCCTTGACGATCATGTCTTTCAGGACCTTGTTGACCGCGTGGCCGATGTGGATCTTGCCGTTGGCATACGGCGGGCCATCGTGCAGTACAAACCTGGGCTTGCCGGCGCGCACGTCACGCAGCTTCTTGTAAATGCCTTTTTCGTCCCATTCCTTGACCCAGCCGGCTTCGCGCTTGGGCAGGTCGCCGCGCATCGGGAAGGGCGTGTCAGGCAGGTTCAGGGTGCTGCGGTAATCGGTTTTGGTTTCAGACATGGGATGCTTCTGGGATGCTGTTGTTAGGGCGGCCTGAAAAAGCGGCCGCCGGAAATACGGTGGGGAGGAGCCGGTCGCCAAAAGTAAAGGCGGGGCCAGAGGCGACGAGATCGTCTAAATTCGGTCGCGCGTGGTCTGGCGGCTGGTTTCCGTGTGCATGGAGGCGAAAAACGCCCGCGCGTCGTCGCAGTCCTTGGCGATGCCTGTTTTCAGGCTGTCCAGGCTGTCGTACTTCAGTTCGTCGTGCAGTTTATGAAGCAGTTCCACGCGGATGATTTTACCGTATGCCCCCTCGGGCCCAAGGCTGGCGGGCCATTCGAGGCAATGGGTTTCCAGCAGCACGCGTCCACCGTTGACATCCCCGGGATCCAGCGAGGGCCTGATGCCCAGGTTGGCTACGCCGGGAATGGGCTGGACGGACAGGCCGAACACCTGCACTGCAAAAATCCCGCTGGCAGCCGGTTTCCAGTGCGAAAACCGCAGGTTGAGTGTGCGAAAGCCCAGGTCGCGACCCAGCTTGCGGCCATGCACCACGTGGCCGGAGATGCTGTAAGGCCGCCCCAGCAGGCCAGCCACCCGGTCCATCCGGCCTTCAGCCAGCGCTTCGCGCACCGCAGAACTTGACACCCGAAGGCCTCGCACTTCATAACTGTTCATCCGTGCCACATCAAAGCCCAGCCGGTCGCCGGCGGCGTCGAGCATGGCGTAGTCGCCTGCCCGCTTGGCGCCAAAGCGGAAGTCGTCGCCCACCAGTACGTACTTCACGCCCAAGCCCTTGACCAGCACATCCTGAATGAAGGATTCGGCCGGCTGGGATGCCAGCGCGGCGTTAAAGGGCAAGACCACGCACTGGTCGATGCCGCAGCGCGCCAGCTCGGGCTTGCGGGCCACACCGGCGAAGTAGTCGCGCGGATGGGGCTCGAAGCTCATGACGCAGCTGGGAACGCCGCGATGCTGCGCCTCATTTTTCAGCAGCGCCAGCATGGCCTGGTGGCCGCGGTGCACACCATCAAAATTGCCGATGGTCAGGGCGCAATGCGCCGCCAGCTGGGGATGGTGGTAGCCGCGGAAAATTTTCATGGGGCAATTATCGTTTTTATAGCGCTGGAGCCCGGCTCAGCGGGGCCTCAACGTGGTTTATGGGGGATTTGAACCTGTTTGCCATGATTTCACTGTATATTGATACACAGTCAGTCCACTCAGCCAGCCGAACGCCGCGCTCCAATGCGGCATCCACCATGATGGAGGTTCGTTTTGAAGGTCTTGAAGCTCTCAGCCCAGGGATTGCCGCAATCCTGGATCAGCCTTGAACAAGCCGTGTTGCATTACGCGGCTGACGAGGTGCGCTGGGAGATGGGTGCGCGGGTCGTCACCTTCCATGGCGGCCACAACGCCATCACGGGTGAGCAGTCCATCATCACGGTCAACAGCATCATCGGCACCAAGGGCGTGCCCAACATCAACCCGTTTGACCTCAAGCCGGGCCTGACCAACGGCAAGCTTTTCGCCCGCGACCGCAATGTGTGCGCCTACTGCGGCGGGCATTTCCATGAAGAAGACCTGACGCGTGAGCACATCATTCCGTTTGCCCAAAAAGGCATAGACACCTGGATGAACGTGGTGACCGCCTGCCGCGCCTGCAACCACCGCAAAAGCAGCCGCACGCCCGAACAGGCGCACATGCCGCTGCTCTATACGCCCTATGTGCCCAGCCTCTGGGAAGACTTCATCCTGCGCAACCGCCGCATTCTGGCGGACCAGATGGAGTTTTTGATGGCGCATATTCCGAAAACATCACGCCTGCACGGGTGATGACCGATCCTCTCACGCCTGCACGCGTAACTCTCCGGCTAGGGTAGCGCGGTCAGGTCAAGTGCCAGCGCGGAACCGGCTTTGCCGGGCCGCWGGTGGCGCCCCCTTGAGGGGGAGGCGGCCGCAGGCCGCTTCGGGGGGGATCGTTACTTTTAGGCAAATACGCCGGCCGTTTCCTGCATCCGCTCCGATACCTCACTCAGATGGTGCAGCGTGTCGCCAAACGTCATTTCCAGCTGCGTCAGCTTCTTGAAGTAGTGGCTCACGATGTATTCATCCGTCACGCCGATGCCGCCGTGCAGCTGCACCGCCTGCTGGCCCACAAAGCGCATCGACACGCCCAGCTGGTATTTGGCGCGCGCCAGCGCCCGGGCGCGTTCGTCGGCGGGTGCATTGAGCTTGAGCGAGGCGTAATAGCTCATCGAGCGCGCCAGTTCCAGCTGCATCTTCATGTCGGCCACGCGGTGGCGCAGCGCCTGGAAAGTGCTGATG
>NZ_JBFUBD010000186.1:0-5399 GCF_056405935.1 Polaromonas sp. P1_E3 | reverse complement strand
CCGGCCGCATTTTTGTGCCGCAACCGCAGGCCGCCAGGCTTCTGAACGCCATGGGCAACCCCGGCAAGGACTCGCGGCTGCAGGGCCTGGTGTTTCCGGCGGCCAACGACTCCTGGTTTGTCACGGTGCGCTTTGAGTCCGCAGGCTACGTGAAAGATGACGATGCCAAGGACTGGAACGCCGACGACCTTCTCAAGAGCTACCGCGAAGGCACAGAAGCCTCGAACAGCGAACGCAAGAAGATGGGTTTTCCTGAAATGGAAATTGTCGGCTGGGCCGAAAAGCCAGCCTACAACGCGGCCACCCACCGGCTGGTGTGGGCCATGTCCAGCAAGGACCGCGGCGCGGCGCCCGATGCCGCGCAGGGCGTGAACTACAACACCTACGCGCTGGGACGCGAGGGCTACTTCAGCCTGAACCTGGTGACAGCGCTGAACGATTTGCCGAAAGACAAACCCGTTGCGGCGGAGCTGCTGTCGGCCCTGCAATACAACGACGGCAAACGTTATGCCGATTTCAACTCCAAAACCGACAAGGTGGCTGAATACGGCCTGGCCGCACTGGTGCTGGGCGTGGCCGCGAAAAAGCTGGGTTTCTTTGCCGTCGCCGCGCTCTTTTTTGCCAAATTCGCCAAGGTGATTTTTCTGGCCGTGGCGGGGTTTGGCGCGGTGTTCTTTAAATATTTCAAGCGCAAACCGGCTGCAGTGCCGATGCCGGTCGCGGCAGCCGATCAGGACACGGTTCCTGCCGCATTCGGCAGTGCGGCAAATGCCGCGCCGGCCAGCCCGCCAAAACCGCCGGCACCGCCCACCGCCTGAAAAGTTTCCTCACGTGACGAAACTCCTGCTGCTGCTTTTCACCGGCGCCAAATTCGGCAAGCTGCTGCTCACGGGTGGCAGCATGCTGATTTCGGTGTTTGCCTATGCGCTGCTGTTCGGCTGGCGCTATGCGGTGGGCTTTGTGGCGCTGCTGTTTGTGCATGAAATGGGCCACTACATTGCGGCACGCCAACGCGGCCTCGATGTGGGCGCACCCACCTTCATTCCGTTTGTGGGTGCCTGGGTAGAGCTCAAGGACATGCCGCATGACGCCGAAACCGAAGCCTATGTGGGCCTGGGCGGCCCGCTGCTGGGCACGATAGGCGCGCTGGCCTGCTATTTTCTGGCACGCGACCAGGACAGCAACCTGCTGCTGGCAATCGCGTACTCCGGCTTTTTCCTGAACCTCTTCAACCTGATTCCGTTGTCGCCGTTTGACGGAGGCCGCATCACCGCGGTGCTGTCGCCGCGCATCTGGTTCCTGGGGGTGCCGGTGCTGGTGGGCCTGTTCTTCTGGCGGCCCAGCCCCATGCTCATCCTGATGGCGCTGCTGGCCGGGCCGCAGCTGCTGAAGGCCATACGCTACAAATCAGACAGCGAAGAGGCCAAAACCTATTACGCGACCAGCGCCGCCACGCGTTTTGAGTACGGCTTTTACTACCTGGCCCTGGCGGCGTTTCTGGCGGTGATGACACACGATGTGCACGAAATGCTGCGCGGCGTCAGTGCCATCCGCTAACCAGGTGAGCACGCGGGCTGTGTCAGTCCGGCACAAACTTCGCGTTGAAGGTCGCTTCGTCTTCGGGCAGCTCCAGCGTCACCAATTGGCCCATGCGCATATCAGCCAGGCGGCAGGCACCGAACAGGCTGTATTTGCCCTTGAGCCCATAGCTTTCCATGTCGATCAGCATGAAGGAGTGGGGCACAAACACCTGGTGCAGAAAAATCGTGCGGTGCCGGTTGCGCGGCGACGGAAAGAGCTTGTAATGCTCGGTGGTGATGCTTTGTGCTGCTGCCATGATGTCGGTGAATGCGGGCGGCCGGGGACGGCCTGGAGGAATCCGCTAGCCCTGACTGTAAGCTCTAGCCTTGCGTAAAGCTTGCTCCAACCCCCTTTTTTGCCCCCTGAAGCCCCAATACCCATGACCGAGCGCCACCCGACACCCGGAAAAGAAGAAATTGCCCTGCTGGAGCCATTTGACCGGCTGGGTCTGGGCCAGATCCAGGTGGTGGCCACGCCGGCCCAGGCCTCCGCCGCGCTGCAGGCCCTGGCCGGCGCCACGGTGCTGGGCTTTGACACCGAATCGAAACCGACCTTTGCCAAAAATGAAGCCTCTGAAGGCCCGCACATCGTGCAGCTGTCGGCGCTCGACAAAGCCTGGATCTTCCAGCTCGAAGACGCCGAATGCCGCCGCGTGGTCGGGCTGCTGCTGAGTTCGCCCGCCATCATCAAGGCCGGCTTCGGCCTGGGCGACGACCAGCGCCGCATCATCCGCAAGCTGGGCACAGACCTGCAGGGTGTGCTGGACCTGAACGTGGTGTTCCGCGAGCGCGGCTACCGCAAGGACATGGGGGTGCGCGGCGCCGTGGCCGTGATGTTCAACAAGCGTTTTCTCAAATCCAAGAAAGCGGCCACCTCCAACTGGGCCAATGAACGGCTGACGGAAGCGCAGATCATTTATGCGGCCAATGATGCCTATGGTGCGCTGCGCGTGTTCAAGGCGCTGGGGCTGGGGTGAAACACGGCGAATACGCTACTAAATTAATAGCTGCTTGCGCCCGCCCCTAAAGGGCTGCAGCCGATTTCATTCAAGAAATTTAATGCCCAAACTGTTTTAATCTCAAAGGATTCCTCCATGAAAACATTGCTCCCCCTGCTCGCCTGCGTCCTGATGTCCGGCTGTGCGGCCGAACTGGTCAGCGTCAATGACAAACTGATTGTGGTCAAGGCCCGCCCGTCGAAACTGGGCGAAGCCACCGACATCGCTGAAATGCAATGCCAGCAGCGCGGCCTGCATGCCCGGCTGGTGACAAAGCCAACCCCGGAGCAATATGGGTTTGAGTGCGTGCGCTGAGTCAGGCGTCCACGCAGCAGATCGAAGAAAACGAGGAGATGGCATGCAACACGTTCTGAAGTTCTGCAGGATCTTTTTACTGCTGCCCGCGCTGGTGTGGTCCGGCGGCGCCGCGTGGGCGGCCGATATTCATGTGATGACCTCGGGCGGCTTTACCGCCGCCTACAACGAGCTGGTGCCGGCCTTTGAGCGTGCCACCGGGCACAGGGTCATCACGGCTTATGGCGCTTCCATGGGCGACGCACCGGATGCCATTCCGAACAGGCTGGCGCGCAAGGAGCGGGCCGACATCGTGATCCTGGCGGCGCCGGCGCTGGATGCGCTCGTGAGCCAGGGCAAGGTACAGGCCGGCAGCCGGGTRGACCTGGTGCGCTCCCTGATCGGCATGGTCGTGCGCGCAGGGGCGCCCAAGCCTGACATCAGCACGGTCGACGCGCTCAGGCGCACGCTGCTGGACGCCCGGTCCATCGCCTACTCAGCGAGCGCGAGCGGTGTCTATATCTCTACCGAGCTGTTCCAGCGCCTGGGCATCTCGGCGCAGGTTTCGGGCAAGAGCACCAAAATACTCAGCGAGCGGGTGGGTACTGTGGTGGCCCGCGGCGATGCCGAGCTGGGCTTCCAGCAGGTCAGCGAACTGCTTCCGATTCCGGGCATCGACTATGTGGGGCCGCTGCCGGACGAAGTGCAGCGCGTCACCGTGTTTTCAGCAGGCATTGCTGCCGATGCCGTCGAGCAGGATGCCGCACGCGCATTGATCCGTTTCTTTACCACCGCGGCAGCGGCGCCCGTCATCCGGAAAACCGGGCTGGAACCTGTCACCGCTCCATAACGGCGGCCCTGCGGGCATCAATCAGGGGTAGTAGAGCTGTTCCAGCCGCGCGGCTTCGGTGTAGATCGACGGCAACGCGATGTTGCGGGCACCCAGGGCGGCAGCGCGCAAACCCACGCTGTAACGCGCGTCCTGGCCCGACAGCGGCGGTGCACCGGCGGGTTTTGCCTTCAGCCAGGCCAGCGCATCGGCTGCGGCGATTTCCCCCATCGACCTGGCGGATGGCGCCACACTGAGTCCCCCACCCTGCTGGACGTATTCAATGTCGACACCCAGCGGCAAGGGCGCGGCATTGGCTTCGATCCACCTGACCACCTCGGCGTCGGGCGCCACGCCGGCCACCGCAGGCCCTGCACGCAAACTGCCATGCGACAGCACGAGCACCACATCGGCCTTGCCGTCCATGGCTTTGATGGCCGCTTGCCAGGCGGGGAAATCGCCCAGTGTGTGGGTGGCCACCACACTGTGGGGCGCCCAGTTGAAAGTTTCGACCTGCCTGAGCTGGCCTTTGCTGGTGGGGCCGGCATCGCCCAGCACAGCCACGCGCACCGGTTGGCCCTTTTTCACGTGCTGCAGCAAGTCGCGCATGGCGGCCAGCGGCAGACGCTCGACGACGCCGGTGACGTTGGCGGCGCCCACGTAGCCGTACTCCGCGGGGTCGTGGTCTATGGCGGCGAACACCACCCTGGGATGGCCCTGCCCGGCAAAGCGGCGCATCACGTATTGCTGGGCTTCGTCGTCTACCGCAATCACCAGGTCGGGCTTGAACTGTTCAATGGCGCGCAGGCCTTCCTTTGCGGCGTCCTGGCGGTGGTCTTCATCGGGGAGGCGGTCTATGCCCAGGTAATGCCAGCGTACCGTCAAGGGCTGTCTGTTTTTGTCCAGAACATGGCGTATGCCTTCGTCCATCCTGGCGACGGTGGTGGAGTTTCGGTCGGCGCTGTGCAGTACCAGCACCCGCGGCTTGGACAGGTTGAACATGCCCAGCAACAGCAGCGCGACGAGAAGGGCGGCAGCCGTCAGGACAGCGAGGGTTCCGTTTTTCATACCAGGCCCAGCCATTCCCAATAGGGAATCGAGAGATAGGCCGCCAGCAGGCGCGCCAGGTTCATCCAGTGGTTATAGCGCAGGAAATCGGTGTGTTTGTAGTAGCGGTCCAGTCCGCTGCCCATGACCTGCAGGTACTGGGAGCTTTGGTAGGGCATGAACCAGATGTCGCTGAACATCGCGGTCAGGAAGACCACGACCCAGGGGTTGATGAACTGCGCCTGCCCGATGGGCAGAAGGATCACCGCCGCCACGATCATGCCGGCGGTGATGGGCAGCACCAGGCGCAGCAGCAGCGTGACCACCAGCGCGACCGGAATGAACCAGACCATCTTGCCGCCGACGAAATCAAACATGTTGCCTGCCGAATGGGCCAGTGCGGTGTCCAGCCCCAGGTAGCTGATGGCACGGCTCAGGCCGTCAAGGCTGAGCAGAAAGAAAATCATCGGCCAGTCGATCTTCTGCTGGAAGTCCTTCTTGCTCAGCAAGCCCATGAGCAACAGGCCGACCAGCAGAAAGGCCGCAAGCCAGGCTGGAGAAATCTGGTGCCAGCCTGCGGTGCCGGCGCCCAGCAGGAAAAACAGGAAACCGGTGAGCGCGGCTTTTTCGGGCCGGGTGACGTCGCCCAGC